>CAYLJH010000006.1:0-26112 GCA_964383685.1 uncultured Candidatus Bathyarchaeia archaeon
GCTACAAGCCCGCTATAAGCGGGGCCAAGGGCCTGAAAAAAGGGGTCATCGGGATCATCAGCCTGCAGGACACGAGAAGGGCAGGCGCAAAGGAAGCCATCGCTGAGCTCAAGAGGAACGGGATGAGGGTCGAGATGCTCACCGGGGACAACGAGACCACGGCGGCGGCTATAGCCGAGGAGCTTGGTTTCGACGGGTACCACGCCAACCTCCTGCCTGACGAGAAACTGGCGACCATCGAGAAGCTCAAGGTTCATGGGAACGTGGTCATGATCGGGGACGGCGTCAACGACGCACCTGCACTGGCGGCAGCCAACGTGGGGATCGCCATGGGCGGCCTCGGCAGCGATATAGCCCTTGAGACGGCGGACATCGTTCTGCTTGAGGACAACCTGACGAGGCTCAGTTACATCCAGAGGCTAACACAACGACCCTAAACAGGATCAGGGAGAACATCGCAATCAGCCTCGGCATGAAACTTGTCATAGTAGTGTTTGCGGCGATGGGAACCATCAGTCTCTGGCAGTCCATCATACTGGGAGATGTCGGCCTGGCTCTGCTGGTCATCCTGAACAGCATCAGGATCAGCGGCCTCAAGCCCTGATAGGCTCAGTAAGGAATAAAACAGAGCCCGCACTGGATATCATCTGCGTGAAGGCCCTTGGATGAAGAGATAGAGAGGATAAAGCAGCGACGCCTCGCCGAGATGAAGCGCATGATGCTTCTCAAGAAGATCGAGGCAAAGAAGGAGCCTGAGCCAAAAAAGCCACGCGAGCCAACGAACCAAGAGATACTGGACGCCATGTTCGGCAACAGGGCCTGGGAGGTCTACAACGCCGCCGCTTACCAGTACCCACAGGTCATTAGACAGGTGGAGAAGATCCTGGTTGACGGCATCAAGGAGGGCAAGATAGCTGACATCATCGACGGGGCCGCGTTGATGGGTTTCTTCAGACAGGTCGGTCTACCAGTGCGACTGAACACAACGATCAGGATCAGCGAGAAGGGCGAGCTGAAGACACTGGAACAGAAGATGAAGGAAGACCAGGGCTAGGAGTGGCTCTCGAAAGCCTTGTTTAGCTCATCCTTTGTGGGGATGCGCTTCTCCGAGATGATCTTGCTGTTGATGGCTATTATGGGGGCGTTCTCTGTCATGTATTCCCCGTATGTGTAATGGGTCACCGTGGGCTTACCACTGGTCGCCAGCACCATGTTCAGCCGCTCGATGGAGTAGTCGATATCAGATGTGTTGACGTAATCCATCCTGCAGTCCGGGCTGTTCTTGAAGCCGATCTCTTCAAGCTTGAAGTACAGGTCATCCATCTGCTCCTCCTCCACCTCCGTGAATCCGCAGTTGGAATCGCAGCCCGAGCATGAGTTACAGGAAACGCCGCAGGCGGTCCCGCAGCTGTCCTTGTTGAGTTTCGGGAAAACGGTGATCGTTACAGGCTTTGCCATTTGACTTCACACACTGACCGCCGCTATTATACCTTGGCAGATCAGAGGGGTAGGACCGAGGAAGCCTTAAAAGAAATGTTTACAGGTTCTCCCAGTTTCAGGCCCATCTCGTTGAAGCTCCTGCGGGTGATCTGGACCGTGAACACCTCCCCAACGTCGATGTCGATCATGACGACGCCGTTCCTCTCGTTCACCCCTGTAATGGGCCCCCTGAACTGGTTCCTTGCGCTGGTCTCGATCCAGCCCTTGCTGATGATGATGTCCTGCGGCCTCACGTGGACCGACGCCCTTCCCGTTAGCGGGATGCTTGTTCGGATCACTATGTCCCCTATCTCGACCTGGGAGACCCCCTCCTCGACCGTTGACGAGCCGACGAAGACGTTCTCGGTGAACCGCCTGATGGCGTCAATCTCGTAAGGGTCCCCCTCCTCGGTCACGGCTCCCTCCTCAAGGAAGATCACGTGCTCGGCTATCCTCTTGACCTGGTCGAGGTCATGGGACGCGATAATCACGGTCCTGACCAGTGACTCCCTGACGAGGATGTCGGTGATAATACGCGAGTTGACGGGGTCAAGGTTGCTCGTGGGCTCATCAAGGAGCAGAACCTCAGGGTCAAGCAACAGGGCACGGGCCAGGGCGACGCGCTGTTGCTCCCCACCGGAGAGGCTCCGCGCGTCCCTGTCACTAAAGCCTGTCAATGAAACTGTTTCCAGCACCTCAGTGACCTTTTCATTGATGACATCCTCGGGTACACCCCGAATCCTGAGTCCGTAGGCGAGGTTTGTCATCACGTCGCCGTGCATGAAGCTCGGGTACTGGAATATCATGGTCGCCTTCTGCCTGAGACCCTGCACGTTGCCACCGTCAACCTTGCCCTCCTTGAAGTACAGGTCTCCTGATGTCTGCGTTTGAAGCCCTGAGAGTACCCTCAGCAGGGTGGTTTTCCCTGAGCCGCTCTTGCCTATCAGGCCGAGTGATCGTTGACTAATTGACAGGCTCAGGTTCTTCAGGGCGTGGTTCTCCCCGTAAACCATCCCAAGGTTGACCAGCCTGTAGACGCTCATAACTGGTCTCCTCCCTGCAGGACGCGAATGATATAGTTGAGAAGGAAAACGACGGAGAGGAGGACGAAGCTCAACGCGAAGCTGAGCCCGAACTGGCCCTTGTTGGTCTCAAGGGCTATCGCTGTGGTCAGGACACGTGTAGCCCCACGGATGTTAGCTCCTAGCATGGTCACTATACCAAGCTCGGCGAAGGCCCTGTTGAAACTGGAGATGATTGCCAGGCTGACCCCGCTGTAGGACTCCCTTAGCACGGCTACTGCGACCTGTAGCTCCGATGCGCCGAGCGTTCTCACCAGGTCTCTAACCTCGTTTCCCTTGCTCTCGATGGCGCTCACTATGAACGTGACTGTAATTGGGAGTATGAGGAACGCCTGGCCGATAGCGACACCTTGAATCGTGTAGAGGAGGTTTAGCGCACCCAGTGGGCCGCTCCGTGCCATTATCATGTACAGGAACAGGCCCAGTGTGACGGTTGGGATGCCCACGAGGGCATTGAAGATGAACTTTAACGCATTCCTGCCCGGGAAATCCTTCATAGATATGAGGACGCTGATCGGAAGGCCGATTACCGCTGAGATCAAGGTTGCCAGACACGCCGTCTCAAGGGACCTGAGCGTGATCTCGAATAACGTTGAGTCAAGTGTCAGGATCAGCCTGATGGCCTCTCCCAGCCCCTCCGTTATAGCGTTCCAGCTCATGGCATCTCATTGACTCCGTTTACCCGTATAAATCTCCACTTTGGTACCGGTATTCCTCGGGGCACTCGGTTCCATCGATATAGGCGAACCCCTTGACCCACTGGACTATATCAGATTCTGGGTTCTCCAATTCGGGCAACCAGGGCTTGAACAGCGTTGATCCGTACTCCTCGGCACCGTAGACCTCCAGAAGACCCTGGACATCATCGCTGAGGAGGAACTTTGTGAAATCAAGGGCTATATCGTAGTTTGTGTCGGGGTTGACATCAGGGTTACAGATGATGGAGCTGTACACGTTCAGCGTATCCCTGCCGGAGTCAACCACCTTCACTAGCTCGATGTTCCCGTTCTCGTAGTTCTTGAGGTAGGTAGCCATGTCTGTGAGCGTGTACGCGTCCTTCTCGTTGGCCAGCTGAAGCGTCGCGGTCATCCCTGAACCAGCCTCGATGTACCATGGGGTACCCGTTGTAGTGGATTCCTGGGCCGTTATCTCGTCCAGGTCGAGCCCAGCGGCCCCCCATAGCCACTTTTCCTTGGAGTGGGTGCCCGAGTTATCGCCCCTGCTCACCCATACAGCGTTCCCGTTCAACCCCTCTTCCTGCAGTTTGAGCAATGCATCCAACGGGTTCATGCCGTTGATGCCAGCAGGATCTGATTCGGGGCCCACGATGATGAAGAAGTTGTATGCAATCACCTTGCGGTTCACCCCATGTCCGCTTTCAAGGAAGCCCTTCTCCTGGGACGGGCTGTGTACAAGAATCATATCCGCGTCGCCCCTCCTCGCCGTCTCGATGGCGAGACCTGTCCCCTGTGAGATGAAGAGAACAGTGGTGCCAGGGTTTTTTGACTCGAAACTTTCCTTCAGTTCGTCTAGGAGCCCTGTCTCGTAAAGGCTCGTGGTGGTTGAAATGATCAGGGGAGGCATGGGAATTGGTCTCGACGCCACATTGAGTAAAACCCCAACGATGACAAGTCCGAGGATTAGGGCTATCACAAACCTGGTTTGGTCGATCTTGAACCCTGACATGTGAGCACCTCCTTCAAAGACATGATATGTTTATTTATACATATCGAGGGGTTCGATATGTGCAGCCATGCATAACAATATAAAACCGGGAGCACATCAAAAGGGAGGCGACCACACAAGTGACCACCCTAGTTGACCCACACGGAAGGCAAATAAACAGCCTCAGGATCAGCCTGACACAGCGATGCAACTTTAACTGCTTCTTCTGCCACCACGAGGGCGAGCACGGCTCGGGGGACGAGCTGACCGCCGATGAGATCGAGCGGATAGTCAAGCTGGCCGCGGACCAGGGCATAACCAAGGTCAAGCTCACCGGAGGCGAGCCCCTGGTACGCAAGGACATCGTCGAGATCGTGGGGCGAATCAGCCCACTCGTCAGTGAGGTCTCCATGACCACAAACGCCAGCAGGCTCAAGGAGCTGGCATGCCCACTCAAGGAGGCGGGGCTGGCACGGGTGAACATCAGCCTCCACACACTCTGCCCCGAGTCCTTTGAGGAAATCACGGGTAACGGCTCGGACTCGGTGAAGGAGGGCATAGAGGAGGCCGTCAGGTGCGGGTTGAACCCCGTGAAGCTGAACATGGTGGTCATGAAGGGCATAAACCACGAGGAGATCGACAGCCTCATTGATTACAGCAGGGAGGTAGGAGGCGTATTACAGCTCATCGAGTTCCAGGAGTTGGAGGATGGTGTCGAGCACTACGACTCGTACCATTATGACCTGGTTCCAGTTGAGGAGGAGCTGGAGAAACGCTCAGACAGGGTCGTGGAGCGGGAGATGCACCTCAGGAAGATATACTACCTCAAGGACGGGGCCCAGGTCGAGGTGGTGAGGCCCATGCACAACAGCAAGTTCTGCGCCTACTGCACCAGGATCAGGGTCACAAGCGTCGGCAAGCTAAAGTCATGTTTAATGAGGGACGACAACCATGTCCCATTCGTGTCGCTGATGAGGAGCGGGGCATCCGAGGAGGAGATACTTGGGGCGTTCAGGGAGGCCGTGGCGAGGCGCGCACCATTCTGGAGGGACGAGTAATGAAGATCAAGATAACGTACTACGGGCAGTTCAGGGACATAACGGGCCTGAAAGAAGAGGAGATTGAGGCAAAGGACGGGATCACCGTCGTTGAGCTCAGGGATCAGGTGAGGGAAAAGTACCCCAGGATCGCCGCGAAGGACGAAGTCCTCGTGGCCATCAACAACTCGTTCGCGCCCCTTGAGACAGTGGTCAAGAAGGACGACCAGGTGGCGTTCTTCCCGCCGGTGAGTGGGGGATAAGATGATTTTCATTCAGAGAGAGGTGGCGGACAGGGAAGCCATCACAGAGATGGTGCAGAGAAGCGGCAGCGGCTGTATTGTCCAGTTCATAGGAGTAGTCCGCGATAACAGCGAGGGCAAGGAGGTCTCCAATATGACCGTCGAGGTCTACGAGGGGATGGCCAGGAAGCAGCTTGAGGACATCAGCGCCGAGTGCAAGGCAAAGTTCGGCGTGCAAGAGGTGGCCATAGTCCACAGGTACGGCGAGTTCAAAGTGGGGGACGAGCTTGTGTTCATCGCCATATCGGCGGGGCACAGGAATGAGGCGTTCAGGGCGTGCATGTACTTCATCGACGAGCTGAAGCAGCGAGTGCCCATCTGGAAGAAAGAGGTAACCCCGGACGGGAGTTACTGGGTGGAGGGAGAAAAACGTGAATAAAGATCCGATTAGGATGATAGACGTCTCCGGTAAGGAGACGGTAGCCCGCAAAGCGGTAGCTGCGGGGATAATCAAGCTCAAGGCATCCACCGTTGATGCCATCAGGGACGGACAGATCAAGAAGGGAGACCCGTTGACGGTTGGGGAGGTAGCCGCGATTCTTGCGGTGAAGAACACGCCAGACTTGATCCCGCTGTGCCACAACATCCCCATAGGTAAGGCCCATGTCGAGTACACGCTGGGAGAGACCACGATAGAGGCAAGGTGCACGGTGACCACGTACGCCAAGACAGGCGTGGAGATGGAGGCACTTGCAGGCGTATCAATCGCCCTGCTCAACATCTGGGATATGACAAAATACCTTGAGAAGGACGAGGACGGCCAGTACCCGGACACGAGGATATCGGAGATCAGGGTCATAGAGAAGGTGAAGGGAAAATGAGCCACAATCACCACCCGCGTGACCAGAAGGTAAGCGCGACGTTCGCCCTGCTGGTTACAAGCGACTCAAGGACACCAGAAACTGACGAGACGGGGAAGCTGGCAAAGAAGCTTCTCTCGGAGGCGGGCCACGAGGTGGTCGAGTACGGGATCGTGCCCAATGATGCAGGCAAGATCAAGGACTGGCTCGTTGATATCATCGAGAACAGCGGGACCCAGATCATAATCACAAGCGGGGGCACTGGGATTGGCTCCGTTGACAAGACGGTTGACACCGCGAGGAAGCTGTTTGAGAAGGAGCTGCCCGGGTTCGGGGAGTACTTCAGGAGGCTCAGCTACGATGAGGTGGGCACGGCTGGATTGATGAGCCGTTCCACAGCCGGTGTGGTCAACAAGAAGATCATTTTCTGCCTGCCCGGTAGCCGGGGGGCCATGAAGACCGCGTTAAACAAGATAATACTGCCCGGAATTGGGCACATGATATGGGAGCTGAACAGAAGATGACAATGAAGCCATTCGGGGAGCTGATGCCACGGTTACAGGCATTGGAAATCATAGACAACCACATCAAACCCATCGAGGGAACCGAGAAAATCCCCATCGGGGAATCAAACGGGCGTGTGCTTGCCGAGGACGTTGTGGCGGGGTTCGATGTACCGCCTTTCCCGAGGGCAAGCATGGACGGTTACGCCGTCAAGGCCAAGGACACCACGGGGGCAACCGAGGAAAAGCCCATCGTACTCAAGCTAATCGGCATCCAGCACACGGGAGGAGTGTTCGAGGGCACCGTCAACGACGGCGAGTGCCTTGAGATAGCCACAGGTGCACCCATGCCTAACGGCGCTGATGCCGTTGTGATGGTGGAGTACACCGACAAGGACGGCGAGAGGGTATCAATCGAGAGACAGGTCGCCACTTCAAGGAACATGGCAGAGGCAGGGGGCGACATGACCGAGGGGACACACGTCCTCTCACCGGGCAAGACCATCACGCCGGGAGTAATCGGGGCCCTAGCGGCCCTCGGGTACATCGAGGTGGAAGTCTACAAAAAGCCCAGGGTCGCAATATACAGCAGCGGACCCGAGATAGCTCCCCAGGGGCAGGCGTTGAAGCCCGGCCAGATCTATGATATCAACAGCTACACGCTGGCAACGGTCATCGAGGCAAACGGAGGCATCGCGGTCGTAAACGGCATCGTGGAGGACACCGTTGAGTCAATCAGGGAGGCCCTCTCAAGCGCGTCAGAGCACGACCTGTGGGTCGTCAGCGGTGGAAGTAGCGTGGGTACAAAGGACCTGTTCAGCGAGGTCATGGCGGAGATGGGGACTGTTCACTTCCACGGCGTCAAGACCAAGCCGGGTAAGCCGACTCTGTTCGGCGAGGTTGACGGCACGCCCATGTTCGGCATGCCTGGTTACCCCACCAGCTGCCTCAACAACAGCTACGTGTACCTGATGCCCGCCCTCCGCAAGATGGCGAGGCTCGCGCCAAAGCACTGGGTCAAGGTCAAGCTACCCATGGGCCACGAGATGGCGTCAAAGAGTGACAGGGAGCAGTTCATAACCGTGCGCATTGAGGACGGCAAGGTTTACAGGGTCTACAAGCAGAGCGGGGACATCACCAGCATGACCCACGCCGACGGCTTCATCATCCTGCCAATCGGATCCCACAAGGCCGATGAGGGAGAGGATATCGAGGTCACCCTCCTCCACATCTAGGCACTTTTTAAAGCATAGACACCCTCTTTTTCATCGATTATCATGGATTTCAGGTTAGGCGAGGACTTCGCACTTGAGATGGACGCAAAGGACCCCCTGATCGGGTTCAAGGACCGATTCTACCACCTTGAAGGCTCAATCTACATGGACGGCAACAGCCTCGGACTGATGAGCAAGGACGCCGAGAAGACCCTTCTCAGGCTTATCGAGGAATGGAAGGTACTGGGCATCAAGGGCTGGGGCGGAGGTAAAATCCCGTGGATCAGCTACGCCGACGAGCTGGGCAACCTACAGGCACCGCTGGTAGGTGCAGAGGAGAACGAGTGCGTCGTGACAGGCGGCACAACCGTCAACCTGCACACGCTGGTCTCAACGTTCTACAAGCCAGTGGGCAAGAAAAGGAAAATCCTTGCTGACGAGCTAAACTTCCCAAGCGACCTTTACGCATTGAGCGCCCAGATCAGGCTCAAGGGAGGCGACCCGGACGAGAACTTGATCCTCGTCAAGAGCAGGGACGGTATGACCATCGAGGAGGAGGACATCATCGCAGCCATGACTGACGAGGTGCAGCTTGCATTGCTGCCCAGCGTCTACTACAAGAGCGGCCAGCTCCTGGACATGGAGAGGATCACCAAGGAGGCCCACGAGAGGGGCATCATCGTCGGGTTCGATTGCAGCCACAGCACCGGCGTTGTACCCCACCACTTCAGTAAGTGGGGCAGCGATTTCGCGTTCTGGTGCAACTACAAGTACATGAACGGCGGCCCCGGCTCAACTGGCAGCATCTACATCAACAAAAAGCACTGGGATGAGGTACCCGGGATGGCTGGCTGGTTCGGAAACAACCGCTCAACCATGTTCGAGATGAACCAGGAGTTCGACTCGGCGGGCACAACCACCGCCTGGCAGATAGGCACCACCACCATGCTATCAACCGCGCCCATCGAGGGCAGCCTCAGGATGATGAGGGAAGCCGGCATCGAGAACATCAGGAAGAAGAGCCTGAAGATCACGGGGTACCTCATGTACCTCATCGACGAGATGCTCAGCGGCGAGCCCTACAACTACGGCATCGCCACGCCCCGCGAGGACAAGCGGAGGGGAGGGCACGTTGGAGTGTTCCACAAGGATGCCTGGAGGATCAACCAGGCGCTGGTAGAAAAGGGAATCATACCTGACTACCGCCCACCGAACATCATCAGGCTAGCTCCTATCCCACTGTACGTCAGCTACCATGACGTGTGGAAGGTTGCTCAGGTACTGAAGTCAATCATCGACGACGGTGACATCGAGAAGTTCAGCGACGACAAGTCCACCGTCACCTAATCCCCACCTTTTCCTTATTCCAGCAGTTACTTTTATCTTAAACCAACTCCACTATATTTCTTGGAAGTAACGCCCCATGGGAAAGAAACGGGATAGCCCGAGGAAAGCCAAGTACCCGGCGGCCTCTCCCTCCGGAAAAAAGGACCCGTATTTCCCCTACACCGACATCCCCAGACCCATATTCAGGGACGTGCGGCTCTTCCCCAAGTTCTTCAAGGTCAAGAAAAAGAAGACCTGGATGGAAAAGAGACTGAAAAGGTACTGAGTCCACATTTCCCCGTACGTAGAACCACCACCCCGTGCCACCTCATCCCAAGTCAGGATCTTTTTCCCGATATATGCGGTAACCATTCACAAGAAATGTTCAACCAGCAGTATTCACTACTAGTTGAACTAGCAGTATTGGCTGCTAGTTGGAAAATAGTGGCCCCAACCGCCCACAACCCCTCTGATTCAATGCGCCAGATCTTTTCCAAAAGAGAAAGAGTGTGAATTTTACACACCACCTCGCACCGGGTGGCACCATTTTTCCCATTAGGTCAGGTTACTTGACACAAGCCAGCAAAATTTTTTTTCTCGTTAACACCAGTGACGGGAACAAAAGAAGCCGTTTTAGGGCTTGGTTTTAGAAAAGGTTACTGGAAGCTCTTTTCGAGCCTCGCGACGAACTCCCCGTACCTCGCGTTGACATCACCGAACTTTACATCGACCTCATCGAACGCCCTGGCCAGCTCGGCCTCCTGCTCCGACGAGATCTCCCTGTCCATCCACGGGTACAGGATCTCGTCCTCCCGCTTGATGTGGCCCTGGAGAAGCTCCATGTAAGCCCCCAAGCGCTCCGTGACCTTCGCCGAGTCCTGCTCCGCCACCCCTTCCAAGATGTTCTTGACATGGTTCCTGGCGTTCGTGTGGTCCTCGTGGAAGGCCGCGACGATCTCGCTGTCCTCGTCAAAGTACTTGAACAGCAGGTCCTCCTCCTTCGCGTGGTGGAAGCTGTCGGCGTAGGTCTTGATGAAGTCAATGCCGTCAAGCACCACCTGCCTCCCGTCCTCGGTTGTAAGATCCAGTGACTCGTTTATGCATGGGATCAACGCGATGAGGCGCTTGATGAGAACGTGCTCGTCAACCAGTGTCTGGACCGGCGGCGAGTACGTGAAAGTCCTCACCACGGCCTTCCCGTCGTCCTCAGGTATCTCGATATCCGCGTCGGGGTAGATGGCCATTGTAATCCTGTCCATCAACGCCTTCTCAGTCTCCGGTGGCAGCCCGTGGACCTCAACTATGTCCTTCAGCAGGCACGTCCCCACCATGCATGCGCCGCACCCGATATCGTAACCGTCCAGTATTTTCTCTAGCTCGGGGTGCTCGGTGATAACTTCCTTGATCCCCCTGTTCATGTACTCTTCCATGCCCTCGTGTGGGCTTGTCTCGTTAATTGTCATTTTGTTATTTCTCCTTTACCACGTTGAGGTGGCACTCCGCGCCGTCCTTACAGAACCTGTGGTGATGGTTCTCGATCACCCTCATCAATGGGTCCACGGTCTCGTGGTTCACGGTGTAGACCCTCTGTTTACCCTCTCTCCTCACGAAAACGAAGTGGCAGTTGACAAGGTGCTTCAGGTTGTGGGAGATCATGCTCTGCTCCTGCCCGAGTTCCGCGACCATCTGGTTCACGTACATTGGTTTCTCCACCAGCGCCTCGATTATCGCCAGTCTAGTTGGGTTCGAGAGGGTCGAGAAGAACCCATAACACATAGTCGAGAGGTCTTTTTTCATTGTCATCCACCGTATGATCGTTACTACATATGATGTGTATATCATATGTGTATAAACCTTTCCTATTTTTTCCCGGTTCATACGGTTAATATCCCATGACACCTGAATTGATTCGAGAACTATGTCAAGGGTTGCGGTTGTTAAGGGCGAAAGAGGACTGGAGACAGTCTACAAGGCGCTGGATTTGATCCCGTACAAGGAGGCGCTGGAGCCCTGGGATACAGTGCTCATCAAGCCGAACCTGATCACATCGCATACCTACGAAACCGGGATCACCACTGATCCAATGGTCGTTGAGGCTGTAATCACCAGGGTCCATGAGCTCGGGAAGAAAGCCATAGTGGTCGAAACCGATGGAGGAATCACATCCCCGGACGATGCGATCCACAAAACGGGCATGATGGAGGTCATCGAACGCCTCGGTGCCGAATACGTGAACATGAGGAAGCTCAATGATAAGGTAGAACTGGTGGTCGAGGAGCCAAGGAAGGTGAAAAAGTTCAAGGTTGCACGAATGGCAACGGAGAACGCTATCATCACGGTGCCCACGATGAAGACCCTGCACCACACGAGCATCACCATGGGCCTCAAGAACATGTTCGGGATGCTCACCACCCGAAAAAAGTTCCTGATGCACCGCCACGGCATGAACAACGTCATCTACGACATCTGCAAGACACTCCCCCCCACCATGAGCGTAATCGACGGTTTCTACGGCAAATCCGGCAAGGGACCGTGGCAGGGAGAGCCAGTCAAGATGGATACCATCATCGCAAGCGTCGATCCAGTAGCTGCGGACGCAACCGCGGCGAGGTGCATCGGCATCGACCCCGAGACCATAGACCACGTCAGGTGGCTCCATGAGGCGGGAATCGGCGAGATCAATGATATCGAGGTCGTTGGTGTTGGCATTGAAGCGGTCTACCAGAAATGGGACCGAGGGTTGGAAGAATAGCCTTCTAATACTTTCGAAGCAATTCATCAGAAGATTTCAATGGACTATTCCGGTATACCTGTTGCATGTAACTTTGATTGCGGGGGAGGATGCTCTCTCCTCGCGTACACATTCAATGGCAAGATTACCAAGCTAGTGGACAACCCAGAGGCCGGGAAGTACCACAAGGCATGCGTCAGGGGACTCCAGCAGGCAAGGGTACAGGGCGCCAAAGATAGGCTCACAAAACCGTTGATTAGGAATGGCCCACGGGGCTCAGGGGAGTTTAGGGAGGCGTCGTGGGACGAGGCCCTTGACATGGTTGCAAACAATCTGAAGTCAATCAAGGAAAAACATGGCATGGGGTCAATCCTCTACCTAGGGGGCTCTGGGGGTCCAAGAGGGTCTCTTCACAACCCCAAGAGGCTGACAATGCGGTTCCTGAACATATACGGGGGTTTCGTTGAGCGCGGGAACAGTTACAGCACCGCCGCGTCCTCGTTTGCCACTCCATTCGTTCTCGGTACCAACAGGGTGGGGTTTGACGCCGGGAGCCTTGAGGACAGCGATTTGATCATTCTATGGGGCGCAAACGTCGTTGACAACCGGTTCGGGTCGGAGCTTGAGTCACGGATTCGGGAGGCGAAAGATCGCGGGGTTAAGGTCATGGTAATTGAGCCGCGTAAGACAAGGACTGTAAAGACTCTTGGCACGGATTGGTTATCAGTCTACCCCGGCACCGATTCAGCGTTGATGCTGGCGGTTCTTCACGTATTAATTACCGAGAACTTGGTTGACAAAGAATACATCAACCATTACTGTTACGGGTTCGATACGCTTGAGAAACACGTTCTCGGGCTTGACGACGGATTCCCGAAGACTCCTGAATGGGCTGAAGACGTATGTGGTACACCAAAGGACCAGATCATCTGGCTAGCCCGCATCTATGGTAAAACTCATCCAACCGCATTGATACCTGGGCTATCCATCCAACGGACCATGGGGGGTGAGGAGGCGTACAGGCTATCAATCACGCTTCAGGCAGTCACTGGAAACATCGGCGTTCAAGGGGGATCATCTGGCGGGTACATGGCCGTAACGCTACCGGGTCCACGTGTGGGGGCGATACCCATTCCCGACAACCCAACCAACATCAAGATACCTGTCTACACTTGGCCCGACATGGTTCTTGAAGGGAAGAAAGGCGGGTTTCAGTCAGATATCAAGGCGATAATCAACGTTGGTGGCAACTACCTGATCCAGGGCAGCGATGTCCACAAGAACATCGGGGCGTTCCAGAAGGCAGCGTTCACGTTTTGCATCGACAGGTTCCTCACGGACACAGCTCGATACTGTGATGTTGTCCTGCCATCAACCACGTTCCTTGAGAGGAACGATGTTGTGACCGGGGGAGGCAACTATTTCCTCTACTCGAACAAGGTCCAATCCCAACCCGAGGGCACGAGGCATGACTATGACATATTCAGCGAGCTGGCTGACCGGCTCGGGTTTGGAGACAAGTACATTGAGGGCAAGAAGGAAGAAGATTGGCTCAGAGAGTTCATCGCGGAATCCGAGGTTACCGACATAAAAGAGTTCAAGCGCAAGGGGATTCACTGGGGCGAGGGCCAGAAAAGGATGGCATTCAGCGATTTCATCCTGGACCCAAAGCAACATCCGTTGAATACTCCGTCCGGCAGGATTCAGATCAGCTCAGACGCGTACGCGATGACCGGGGGTAAGCCTATCCCGACGAGCAGGCCATTTGAGGTCAACGAAAAGTACCCGCTAAGGCTCGTAACACCCAAGTCAGGTTTCCACACCCACTCACAGAACTTCAACATCCAGTGGTTCAATGATAGGGAGAGGAACGGGCTGTGGATCAACCCCGAGGATGCATCTAAAAGAGGTATAGAGGACGGGGGCAAGATCAAGGTGTTCACCCCCCAAGGGATCATGATCATTGAATCCTACGTCACCGAGGACATCATCAAGGGCGTTGTATGCCTCTACGAGGGCGCATGGCTCAACATGAAGGCTGATATCGACCATGGTGGCTCGGTAAACATACTGACATCGACAGCGCCAACGCTTCCAAGCCACGGTTCAAGGACCCACACCGTGCTGGTCCAGGTCGAAAAAGCCTAGATGGAGAGTATCAGGACCAGGTTCCTGTACTCCACTGCCCTGTGGTCGCCCTGGAGCATTATTGGACCTGGCTCACCCTCGTTTGAGTCAAGTGCGCCGCCAGTCAAGCCAGGTATTTCCTGTCTATCAATGATGGTCTCACCGTTGAACACGATTGTAACCCAGCGGCCGATGAAGGTGATATCGTAGGTGTTCCATTCCCCTACAGGTTTGGTCATCTTCTTCGATGGTTTCAGGTAACCGTATATTGACCCCGTTGACCTGTCACCGGGCTCCTCGTCGTGGTCGTCGAGTATCTGGACCTCGTACCTTCCCCTGAGGTAGATGCCGCTGTTGCCCTTCTCGGGGACCCTCCACTCTGCATGGAGCTTGAAATCTGCATATTTTTCCTTGGTCACGATATCGACGCTTGGTGGGGTGTTGCTGATGACACCGTTTTCGACCTTCCAACCGCTTGGATCATCCGAGAACCGCTGCTTCCAGTTGGAAAGGTCATCCTTTACGAGATTAATTGGTTCCCCCCATTGGACATCCCTGTGTTCCAGCAATGGGGCTCGAACCGCGCTGAACTCAACCCAGTTATCATCATCGTCGTTGGTCCTGCCCGTTATCTTCCCCCCGTCCAGTTTTCCTTTGAAGATTAGGAGCCCCTTCCGCTTCTCGTACTGTGGCGGGAGGTTGAAGTACAGTTCATTCCCATTGAAACGCAACTCGGTCATGGGTCTGGCGCTGCCCTCAATGCCCACGAACCTGCCGGACAGCTCACCCTTGTCAACTATCTCAAACCAGCTGGCATAGTTCCTGTCACGTAATTTAACGACCGCGTCCCATCTTCCAGCAATCATTTAAGACAACTCGTGGCTCAACTGAGCCAGCATAACTAAGCCCTTTAGGCCCTTTGGTGTGAGCACATAGTCCTTTGACTCGAACTGGTCCACGTACGCGGCCTTCTTCAGCTTCTTGATGTGGTAAAGGAGCTGCCCTCCCTCCAACCCTGTTGCCCTTGATAGGTCATTGAACCTGTTCTCGCCCCTGTAGATACTCTGGAGTATCTGTATCCGCACCTTGTTGCTCAATGGACTGACAATCAAGTCGTTGGCCTTCTCGGCGTCCAATGAGTTTACGGTGGCCGTGTTCTGGGCTAATGAGACCGCTGGTGTCTCGATAAGTCTGAGCTGGGAGAGTAGCTGCATGTTGGACCGCATCATACTCGCCCCTGACTCGATACAGGAGACACACCCAGGTCTACCCATGGCCTCAAACTTCTGTTTCATCCCAGGCACCTTCTTCATCGCATTCTCCAAAGCGGCATATGACTCGGCGAACTTGCCTGCCTTGAGAAGTCTCAGGTGCTCTTGCTGTCCTTTAGACAGCATTGTCTTACAGCGCTCCTCCTCCTCGGGTATATCACATTTCATGTTTGCGACAAGGTCGACGCTCATCTCGGTGACATAGTCGATGATGGTCCTGTTGTAGTTGAGTGCCACCTGCTTGTTTACCTCGTTCTCTATGACCTCCAGGCGCTGACGGGTCTCGGTCCGGAATTGGCTTATCTCCCTTCGGAGCCCGCTTATCTCATCATCCAGTCTCATAGGTTAGATAATTTACCCAACCAGTTATATTACTTACTATATTATCTGGGGCATGGTAAAGATACCTGAAGATGCGGAAGCAATCTACAAGAAACAGGCCACCCTAAGCTTGGCAACGGCAAGTAAGGACGGCAAACCAAACAGCAGTTACGTGAGGTTCTGGTGGTTCCAGGACGGTAAAGTTGTTCTAATTAACAACTTCATGAACAAGGCAAGGAAAAACATGGAGGAGACCGGTTGGGCCAGTGTGTCAGCCTACGACATGGACATCCACAAGGCGTACCAGATTAAGGGACGAGTTGAGTTCAAGACCAATGGTCCAGAGTACGAGCGGGGAAAGATGATGGCGAAGAAATTCTTTGAGGAGAGAGGAATGCAGCTCCCAGCAAAGGAAGCTATAATCATCACTCCAAAGGAAGTCTACTACCTCCAACCAGGCCCTGACGCAGGCAAGGCAGTAGCCTAACCCCTTGTATAACCATTTAAGACGCCAATATCTGGGCGTTTAACTTCTTTTTTATGTTGAAATTGAGCAAACATTATGTATATCCACCCCTTCATGAGGCTATCATGAAGAAGATACTAGAGGACATTAAGATCCTGGACTTCACACACGTCTGGTTCGGCCCATACACCACCATGATGCTGGCCGAGCTGGGAGCGGAGGTAATTAAGGTAGAGCCACCGTGGGGGACCATCGGCAGGATGGGCCCAGGCGAGCTCAAGAACGGCGTATCAACCACGTTCTACGCACTGAACCTCAACAAGAAGGATATCAGTATGGACCTCAAGAACCCAGAGGTCAAGGAGATGATCAGGGAGCTTGTCAAGCAGAGCGATATCGTGATACAGAACTTTGCGCCGGGCACCATGGAGCGCCTTGGCTTCGGGTACGACGTTCTCAAGGAGTGGAACCCAAAGATCATTTATGCAGCCCTCAGCGGCTTCGGCCAGTCAGGTCCATACAGCAAGAACGCGGCCTATGCAAGCATAGCGGAGGCCATGAGTGGCCACACGTACGCAACGGGCAAGAACTACAACTACGACGGCCCACCCATCAGCATGGCGGGAGCCATGGGTGACCTGGGGCCAGCCATGTACGCCGCATTCAGTATCGTCGCGGCCATCAGGTACAGGGACCTCACCGGCGAGGGCCAGATGGTGGACGTCTCACAGTTCGACACAATGACGGCCTTCAACTGCACCGCCAGCGTCGCATACGACCTGTTCAAGGAGAGCCCCATCGATCGCCGCCACAACAACCCGAGGCCCCCGAGGGTCGGAGGGATGCTTGAGGTGGCCGACGGCTGGATATATCTCATGACTGAGAGGCCAAGGGCAACCGAGGCACTCAAGGCAGAGCTGGGAGTAGACGAGCTAACACGTGAGCTGGTCATGGATAAGATCGGGGAGATGACGCGCATGGAGGCACACGAGTACCTAGCCGGGATGGGCTTCCCCGTTGGGCCCGTCTACGAGGCGTACGAGGCAATGGAAGACCCACACAGCAAGGCAAGGGGCATGTGGGTCGAGGTCGACCACCCCGTGGTTGGCAAGTACAAGGTACCCAACTTCCCCGTGGTCTTCAGCAAGACTCCAGGTGAAGTTACGAGCGCAGCTCCAATGCTGGGGCAACACACTCGCGAGGTCCTGGCCGAGAAGCTGGGCAAGACCGAGGAAGAGCTCACCGCACTGGAGAAGGCAGGCGCCATCGTCCAGTGGAAGGGCTAAACCCCTCACTATTTTGACACAAAATTATTGTTTTTAACGTAGAACCTGTAATGCTTAGGAAGGTCCCTTGTCACGCCTATCCTGGGGCTCGTCCCCATTTCAAACTCGTATTCGTTGTCCTGAACACAAATGGCGCATGATTCATCTGTTGTCGCCAACCCGTTCATGGACCTGTTCACATCAAGGGCGAGGGTTAGCTTTCCCGGACCACTTGTCAGGTCCCTGTCCCGCTTCACCGGCCGGTTCTCCTTCATGGTTTCAACCCCCATGGTCGGCTCGATTGCTCTGATGAGGATGCCCCCGACCCCGTTGTCGTGGGCGATGAAGTTGAGCATCCAGAACTTGTGGACGTTGTAGATGAACAGGTGCCCTGGCTCACCGAACATCACCGAGTTGTACCGCTTCTTTCCGTGGAAGGCGCGGGAAGCCGGGTCGTCTGCCCCGAAGTACGCCTCGGTCTCCACGATGATGCCGCCGAGAAGCTCATCACCCAACCGCCTCACGAGTACTTTTCCTAATAAATCACGTGCAACGATCTCCGTGTCACGTTCGTAGAACTCAGATGCTAGGACCGACATCACCGTGTATACAATTTGCGGGTCTTATAACAGGTGAGAGGGTGTTCTAATCTCTGGTATTATATGTTTATGAGGATGTCAAGATTAGGATAAGGGTGTACAGCGAAATAGCTCAGTTAATGTTCTTCACAGTCCTTTTCGCGTTAGTTCTGGTAGCCATCGTTCTGAGGTCGATCCAGGTCAAGTACAAGGGATCTGGCCACGGGTTGGACTCGGACAGGATCATCAGCGCCCACGGAAGGAAGATTGCCGTCATCGTTTCCATTATCGTGATATACATATTCCTTGACATTGGAGTAACGTATTCCATCACCACAGACAAAGAAACATACGCGGTAGGGGAAATAATCACCGCTTCAATCAACGTTCACAACCCGTACCCGTTCCCTATTAGGCTCTGGGACTTTTCAGGATCGATAACACCGGAGGGGGGAGTCATTGTAAAGGAGATAACTGGATATGCGGCCCAAGCTGCGGCGGATAGGGCGAAATGGTATTCAGGGGTCTCAGATAAGGGAATGTTTCTTGAGCCTTACGAGAACAAGTCGGTCAGAGTCTTTCATTACACGACCACAGAGGAGGGAAGATTCTCAATGAGGGGATCGGTGAAACATAAAATAACATCTTGGAAACGAGATGTTAATTATATTATGACTGAGTACGATCCGGTACCAGTTACCGTCAACTCCACGGGTATCACGTTGTTTCTCGAAGCGAGCGAAGACCCTGATAACCCTACTATACTGATCAGAGTGGGGAACGACAACACGTATCCCGTGAGGATTCCGGTGTTCTCTCCTCTAGAAAAAAAGAACAGCTCATTCGATAGCGGAGGGAAAGTCATCAGTTTTATCAGCTGGGGAGTATCCCATTGGGACATACCCGCCTATTCAACGAAGACCATTCATAACACGGATGCCTACGCCTCAGACGATCGAACTTCCATCTACTACACCCTCTACGGTCCGACTCTACGGTATCCTCCTGAATAACCCGTTACCGTTATCAGTCGTCGAGCCCCGACTTATGTAACCGAGGTGCCCACATGAAACAAGACTGGCAAAGCATTCTCCACGAGTTAAGCGATAAAATCCAGGGCAGCGTCCTCACGGTTATCCACCTGAGAAACACGATGCCTATCCAGAAGTTCAAGGGGCTCCTCGACAAGCAAGCGCAGGACGCCATTCTGGAGACACTTGGTAAGCTGGACGTCGGGGTCACCCTCGTCAGTGAGGAAGGGGATCAGATCTTCGGTGATGGGCGGTACACCATGGTCGCCGACCCCGTTGACGGCACCACGAACCTAGCGAGGGGCCTAAGCCCGGCAGTCACAAGCATCAGCGTAAGTGAAACCGACCATCAAAGCGGTTCCATCGCGGGCATCGTCACCAACTTCTTCACGGGCGAGACCTTCTACGCAGAGAAGGGGAAAGGTGCAACGTTGGACGGCGCCACAATCTACGTAGCACCTGATATCAAGTACCTTCGCGGCATGATCGGTATGGACATCAGCAAGAACCCCGCCATGGACAGGCTGGGCAGGCTCATCGGGGCGTCCAGGCACATCAGGCAGCAGGGATGCAGCGCAATGAGCCTCTGCTCTGTGGCCGCGGGTACCCTTGACGCACACATAGACCTCAGGGGAATCGTTAGGGCCACCGATATCTCCGCGGGGCTGCTGATGATCAGGGAGGCGGGAGGAGTTTACGCCATAAACGGCGAGTTATTCGGAGACATGGAGCTAACCCAGGCCACGAGAGTTGAGCTGGTGGCGGCAAGTAACCCCCGGCTCCTCGGAGAAATAGAGTCAATCATGGGATGAACATGAAGCACCCAGCGACACCCCTCCCGGCCACGCTCATCAGGCGACCAAATAGGTTCCTCGGGGTAGTTAACCTAGATGGGAAACACGTAGAGGCGTTCATTCCAAACCCAGGAAGGATGCACGAGTTAATGGTCCCGGGCACTCAGGTGCACGTTATCCCGAGAGATGGGGTCCACAGGAAAACCAAATTCGACCTCACGCTGGTGGAGTATAACGACACACTGGTTAGCATTGACAGCAGGCTACCTAACCACATGCTCAGGGAGGCCATTGACGCGGGACTGCCCGAGTTCAAAGGGTACAGGGTAGAAAGGGCGGAGCCCACGTTCCACGACTCAAGGCTAGACCTGAAGCTCACCGACGGAGAAAATCAGATCCTGCTTGAAGCAAAGTCCTGCACACTGGTCGAGGATTGCATAGCCCTGTTTCCTGACGCCCCCACGAAGCGTGGGGCCAGACACATGAACACCCTGGTCGTGGCCCTGGAGCACGGCAGGGCAGCGGCCTGCTTCGTCATCCAGAGGAATGACGCGCGGGAGTGGCGTCCAAACGAAAAGATGGACCCCGAGTTCTCTGATGCCCTCAGAAACGCGGTGGAGAACGGAGTTGAGGCGTACGCCTTCACCTGCGATATCAACCTGGACACGGTTTCCATCAAGAAACGGGTCCCAATCAACCTTGATTAACGGTTTTTACGGAAAACAAACCCTAAAAACGGTTTTTATCGTAGAATAAGGCATAAAATAATAGCCCAAATGAAAACGCGCCCAGATTAGTTTTTAAGTCTGCATTGAAGTATTCTTTCCGTAGAGGCAACTCAATGAGCTAGAGTGTTGAGGGAGAGCCACACCCAAGGCCGCGGGATCGATTGCGGCTGGTCCGATGGACCGATGACCTCCGCCGTATTGGCATTCTGCTCATGGATAACTCTGTGAGGCATACCATGTCACGTGAAAGGGAATACGACAGGGAAGACGACCGGATAACCAGGCGTTACGAGGAGCAGGCCCTGTTCAAGGACAAGAACAAGGAAGAGTTCAGGGTCATCGAGGAGGTGTTCGACCGCCTCACATTGAAGGGGATGCTCAAGCTCTTCACAAAAGGCACCATCAATGAGCTCCACGGCGTAGTCAACGCGGGAAAGGAGGCCAGGGTCTACTTCGCCCTCGACAAGGACGGCCGCGAGCTAGCGATCAAGATCTATTACACCCACACCGCCGAGTTCAGGAAGGGCATGATGCAGTACATCCACGGCGACCCGCGGTTCAAGCGCATACGCAAGAACACCAGGTCCATGATATACACGTGGAACCAGAAGGAGTTCAATAACCTCCAGCTATGTGAGGACGCCGGGGTCAACAGCCCGAGGCCATACGATTTCATCAGGAACATCCTTGTCATGGAGTTCATAGGGGAGGACGGCATACCCGCTCCCCTGCTTAGGGAGAGGACACCCGAGGACCCGCAGGCGTTCTACGACCAGGTGACCGTTGAGATGCAGCTCATGTGGCAGAAGGCTGGACTGGCCCACGGTGACCTCAGCGAGTACAACATCATGGTCCACGAGGAGAAGCCAATCATATTCGATGTGAGCCAGGCCATGCTCACCATACACCCATTGGCCGAGCCCCTCATTCAGAGGGACATACAGAACGTAAATTATTTCTTCAGGAGAAAAGGAGCCGAGGTAAGGGACCCTGAAGAGCTAAAGGAGTGGATAACAGGTGGAACAGAAGACCTTTATTAGAATCCCGGGCGACCGCATTGGCGTCCTCATAGGAGCCGACGGTAAAACCCGGCGACGCATCGAGTCTGCTTTCGGAGTGAAACTCATAGTAGAGAGCGAGTCAGGCGGGGTCGAGATCAGGGTGAACCCTGACCAGCCGGACGTGTCCGTGATGTTCACGGTCAAGAACATAGTCAAGGCCATTGGGCGGGGGTTCAGCCCCAAGAAAGCCATGACTCTTCAGGACGAGGACAACGATATCATCGTCATTGATCTCGAAGAGTACGTGGGCACCAGCAAGAACGCCCAGAAAAGGGTAAGGGGCAGGATAATAGGCAAGGAGGGCAAGAGCAGGCAGCTCCTGGAGGAGCTAACCAATTGTCTGATCAGCGTCTACGGTGGAACTGTTGCGGTGATAGGCCCCTACGAGATGTTGCAGATGGCAAAAGAGGCCGTTGAGATGCTGCTCAATGGAAGTTATCATAAGACTGTGTGGAATCACCTATATGCCAATAGACGTAAGATGAGGAAAGAAAAGGGCGAGCTCTGGTATGAGCCCGTCCGCAGAAGGACGTAAGCAACTTGGCGCAGCCTGAATATCAATCGATGAGCCCGTCGGACTTTTTCTACCGCAACAGGGAGATCGCGGGCTTCAGCAATCCCAGCAGGGCCACGTATACGGCCGTGAGGGAGCTCCTTGAGAACAGCCTCGACGCTGCCGAGAGCCTTGAGATCCCGCCCAACATCTTCCTGCGTATAAGCGAGGTGGCGGGACAGAAGGAGTCTGAGACAAAGTTTTACATCATGAGGGTGGAGGACAACGGTACAGGCGTCCCGGCGGACCACATACCGAGTGCCTTCGGCCAGATATTCTACGGCAGCAAGTACGAGCTAAAGCAGGCAAGGGGTACGTTCGGCCTCGGTGGAACCATGGCGGTACTCTACGGCCAGATAACCACCCATGAGCCGGTCAAGATCGAGAGCAGCACAGGCGGCGATATCCACGAGTTCATCATGAACATCGATATCCAGAACAACCGCGCCAACATATTCAAGCACAACATCCGCCAGAACCCCACGGGCTGGAGGGGCACATCCATCGAGATACAGATGGACGGGGACTATAGCCGCATCATGCACAGGCTCATCGAGTACCTGAAGCAGACGGCCATGGTGGTCCCCTACGCGGACATCACATACATCGGCCCAAAGGGCAGGCTCTACAAGTACGAGCGGGGCACCGACCAACTACCTCCGCTACCCCAGCCGGTCAAGCCACATCCCCACGGCGTTGACGTGGAGATGGTCAAGCGCCTGATATCCAAGGACAAGTCCAAGAACATGAAGACCTTCATGATGCAGAATTTCCAGGGAGTGGGAAGCATCACGGCCGAAAAGTTCCTAAAGTCAGCGGATATCAACCTGAAATCAAAGCCCAAGACGCTGTCATCTGAGGAGATGGTCCGGATAGTCAGGGCCACAAAGGTGTACAAGGGCTTTAAACGGCCAAATGCGAGCTGCCTTAGCCCCATCGGGGTAGAGCTGTTCGAAACGGGGATTAAGAAGGAGCTTAGTCTGACGGACGATGACTACCTGAAGGTGGTCACAAGGACGCCAAGCACTTACCTAGGCTACCCCTTCATCGTGGAGGCAGCTGTAGCAACCGGCCAGACCATCAGGAAGAGCCACGGCCCTGGCATACACATCTACAGGTTCGCCAACAGGATACCGCTTCTTTTCGACGAGGGCAGCGGCGTCATATGGAAGGCGGCCCACAAGAACATCAATTGGAAGACTTACAACGTTGAGAAGGACACAGCCATAGTCATAGCGGTCCACGTCTGCAGCACAAAGATCCCGTACAAGAGCGTCGGCAAGGAGTTCATGGCAGACCAGCCCAATGTGGAAAAAGAAGTCACAAACGCCATCAGGGAGGCGGCAAGAGGTGTCAGGAGCTACATCAGCAAACGCACAAGGATACAGCGGGAGAAGCGAAGACTCAACATATTCAACAACTATTTGCCAGTCATCGCCCAGTTCGCCGCATTGCTCAGCGAGAGGGAGGAGTTACCCGATATCACGCCGCTTCTCGCGGCAGTAAGCACGGTTATCCCGGAAGAAAAAAATACGTTAGAGGAGGTCCCACGGATTGTCGAAGAAAGTTCAGAGTGAAGCGGAACGTAAGCGCGAAACCATGGAGAAGAGCCTGACCCAGATGGGCCAGCTCATCTACGACCAGATCCAGAACAGGGAGTTCCCATGGATACACATGCAGAGCCGCAGCACTGACAACATCATATACGACCCTGTCGAACGGCAGTACATCCTCGGCCCGCGCATGATCAGGCGGCATAGCAGGAACATCCGGCACATCAGGCCGTTCACCCAGCTCATATGGACCAGCTGGTTCGCAAAGGAGCTCGTGAAGCTTCGGAAGACCAGCACATTGAGGGAGGTCTACTACTCGGCCAGAGGTCAGCGGGACATCGAGTACAACGGCCAACAGGAGTCAGACAACATCATCACAGATCTTGAGGTAGCGCTGAACAGGGCTAGGGAGGACTTTCATATCTTCCCAGAGGAGCGTTCATCAATATTCGGCGACTTAACCATCGAGTACACTGTTCCAGGGTACGAGGGGCGGAGGATGAACCTCACCGACCACCCAGACGGAGCCATGATCGGCCCTGCGGTTACCAGCAGTAACTTCGTAGAAACAACGGCTGACAAAGTCCTGGTGGTTGAGAAAGGCGCGATGTTTTCCAGGCTTGTCGAGGAGCGTGCACACGAAAAATTCAACGCCATACTAATCCATACGGCAGGACAGAGCCCCAGGGCTACGAGGGGAATCATCAACAGGCTCAGCAAGAACCACGGACTTCCCGCATACATCTTCACGGACGCGGATCCATGGGGACTACACATAGCGATGGTCATCATAAGCGGATCGGCCAATGCGGCACACCTCAGAGGGCTCAGCACGCCCTCCGCCCAGTGGATCGGGGTCAACGGGACGGACATCATCGATTACAAGCTACCCACGGAGCCTCTCTCCGATTTCGACAGGAAACGCCTGACCGAGCTCAAGAAGGACCCCAGGTACGTTGGGGAGATGTGGCAGAAGGAGCTAGACATCCTCATCGAGCTTGACCAGAAGGCGGAGCTGGAGGCTTTCAGCAAGTTCGGCCTCACCTACATTGTCGACGAGTACCTCCCAGCCAAGCTGGGAATGTAACCCTTTTTTATCTCATCGACGCATCCAACAGGTGAACGCCTATGGTGGACTTACCTAAACTTGATTTCATAGGATTCGCCTCAGTACTGGCGGGCATCGTGTTCCTTTTGACGGGAATACTGATCATCGTCAACACAGGAAGCACGATCCCGGACCCCGTTAACCCTGCATTGATGAACCTGATGGGCATTGTAACAACAGTCACAGGTTTGATGTTACTGATAGCGCGGGATGAATAGATTTGGCTATAAAGGGTGTAATCATGGCGGGCGGCATGGGCACCAGGTTCAAGCCGCTCTCTAATTATCTCCAGAAATGCATGATTCCTATCGGTGACCAAGAAAAACCCATCCTTGAATACATTATCAGGCTGTACAAGCACCACAAGATCAATGACATGGTTCTTCTGGTCGGATACAGGTACCTCCAGATCCAGAACTATTTTGAAAATGGGGAGAGGTTCGGCGTAAACCTTGAGTACGTCCAGGACAAACCCGGATGGAAGGGAAGCGCCAACGCTATTCTAAACGCCTACAAGGAGGATGTCTTGACGGGCGACGACACGTTGGTGGTATATTACGGCGACATAATCTCAAACATCGACCTCGGCAAGCTCCTGGAACAGCATAAAGAGACGGAGGCGCGTGTAACCCTGGCTCTCACAACCGGCCTCAAGATCAACGAGGGCGTTGGAACGGTCGAGGGGAACTGGATCACGGAGTTCAAGGAGAAGCCACGCCTTGACCTGCGAGCCACCATCGGAATAATGGTGCTTGACGGCTCAGTTGTCAGTGATATGGAGAAATTGCATGTTGAGAGACAGTATCAGAGCTACGACCTCATGGGAGATGTCGTGCAGCAGATGGTCCACGACGGAGAAAAGGTAGCCGCATATCAGACGGATGCCTTTTGGTATGATGTGGGCAGCATCGAGCGGTACGAGCGGCTGAGCAACGAGCAGATCAGTGAAGAGCTTGGCTACCTACTTTAGCATCAAATTTCTTAAATAATCTACAGGTTCCTCTAGCGACGAGTGTTATATGAAAGCCCTTGTCCTCGCAGGTGGATTTGGGACTCGGCTCAGGCCATTGAGCTGTAGCAGACCCAAGATGCTTTTCCCAATAGCCAACAAGCCGTT
>CAYLJH010000007.1:0-6603 GCA_964383685.1 uncultured Candidatus Bathyarchaeia archaeon
GGCAGTAGTCGTGTCAGTGACGAAGGGCCTCCCCCCGTACTCCTTTATCTTGTCTACGATCACCCTGATCAGGATAGGTCGGAGGTACGCGGAGTTGTTCCACTCCCCCATATGGCATTTCACGGCGACCGTGTCCCCCTCCTCGAAGCAGTCATTCAACCCGGCCTCGTCAAAGAGCTGCTGAGCCTTGGCTGGAATGCTTGACTGCGCGCCGGAGTACCGGTCGTCCATGAAGTAAACTTTACTCTTCACGGTATATTCACCAGAAACAGGAGTAAAGTTATTGTAATCGGTATTTAAAACCCGGTACTGTCAGGTGACCACCATGTTTCGGCGTCGGCTCTCCTCGGTGATCTTGGCCACGTGGGCCTCAAGCTCGACGAGGGCTGCCTCGATATCAGAAGTGCCAAGTATTTTCTCGGTGACTGCCTGCGTATCCAGTGCCATGGGCTTTCCCGTCTTTGTCCTGAGCCAGATCTTCTTCCTGTTCTGAGAGATTACCTTCCTAGCATCGCCGAGCCTCTCCTTCACGGACTCGTCTGATACTTTCTCGATCACGCTATCCAGGTTCTCTAACGCCTTCTCCATCGGTGCACTCATCTCAGTCCCATCTCCTCGCCTAACACCTCTAGCTTCTTTTCCAGTTGGTTAAAACTTGTTCCCTGGTAACCCAGCTTTTTTCCCTTTTCGGTGTCATACCAGTCAACCGCCGTGTACTCCTCGGAGAAGACGGGCTCAACCTCGACGCCCAGGGCCGAGTAGAACCTGTCAATGTATTCCTCGCCTGTCATCTGCCATGATTTCCCGCCCGCGATGTTGTAGACCTCCCTGTCATCGCACGCCTCAAGGCTGCCGACGATGGAGCTGGCCGCATCATCGACGAAAATGAACTCAACCCTTTGGTCTCCTCGGTACGGGATGATGTCAGGCAGCTCCACCAGATCTGCGACGCTGATGGGAGCGATCCTCAGGATGCTGGTCGGGTTGCCTGCGTCGACCACTGTCTTCTCCGCTCTGATCTTGCTCTCGGAGTAGCTGTTATGCGCGGTCTGAGGGTACGTCTCTTTGATTGGAGGCTGGGCCTCGGCAGTTATCCCGTAGGTCGAGATGCTTGACGTGAGGACAATGGGTGTGTCAACATTGATGCCCTTGAGGATGTTCTCGGTGCCCTTGACGTTGACCTTCATGGTCAGCTCGTGGGACGACTCGCTTCTGGGTGGCAGTAATGCCGCTAGGTGGACCACAGCGTCAACGCCTTCACATGCACCAGCCACGCTGTCCTGGTCCGTGATATCTCCCCTGAAAACCTCTGCCCCAAGCCGCTCCACGTGGCTCCAATCAACGTGCGGGAGGTCAAAGACCCGTACAGTGTGCCCATTCCCCACCAGTTGCCTAGAAACGGAGTACCCTAGTCTACCAGCTCCCCCTGTGACAAGTATCTTCATGAAATTTACCCTGCAAAGAACGTGTTATCAGGAGATAAAATACCTGCTCTCCATGTTTTTCGGAAAACGTTCATAAATCGTCGCATGACTCATCGAGTAGTGGTCTTATGGATATTAGCGATGTCTTCAGCTATGACGAGGAGAACGGGGTCTGGACCGATAAATTCCTTGGCACTCAAACCATCTTCTTCAACGAGATTCTCTGGGACGCAATGGTTGAGAACATGTACAAGGTTTTCGGGTCAGCGGGCGCTGTATTCCTTTACCAGTCCGGAATGGGAGCGGGTGAGGAGATCGCCAAAGTGGCAGTTGAGCGGGCTGGGTCAAACAATTCCGCTCCCCTGTTCAGACTGGCTGCCCATGCGGGCTGGGGAAAGTACACAAAAGAGACCAATCCTGATGACCCTAACAATATTATTATCAAGAGCGTGAGGAACTTTTTCTGCGATTTGTGCCATAAAAGCAATACGGACCACGTCTGCCCGTTTGTCAGGGGGTTCCTTACAGGTGTATTCTCCGAGCTAGCCGGTGTCCCGCACACCCTTGAGATCACGTGCTGCTATGTCCACGGTGGCGCAGACGATAGCACGTTCAGCCTCAAGCCCAGCTTATAATTTTTTTCTGTTGCTAACCATTCGATTTCTTCTTATCTTGGCAGCCATCTTGTAGCGGGATTACCGTGGGCCTTATTGACGGGATGAAAAAGTTCTGGCGAACACAGAAGACAAACTATAGGCTCATGATCGCCAGGGACAGCCTCACAATGTTCAGCGGCAGGAGGCCCATGGAGAGGGGCATGGGCGGCTACGATGGCATATTCCTTAGCCGGCTCGGGGCGTCGGCCCTTCAGATCGGCTACGTCAACGGAGTCATCGGCCTACTGAACGTGTTGCTAGCTGTTCCAAGCGGCTGGCTCATCGACAGGTCAAGTGATATCAGGCGACTCTACTTCGCCAGCTTCGCGCTGAGCCTCCCGGCTCTCCTCGCTCTCTACTTCACCTCCGATTGGCGGCTATATCTCGCAGTCATGATGGTCTACACCCTGAGCATCAGCATCCAGTTCCCGTCGCAGCTCATAATGAACATCGATTCTATGGACGACAGCAACAGGGTATCAGGGCTGGGATTCCACAGGACCGTGACAGCCATAGCGGGCGTCGCCTCCCCTATGATCATCGCGTACGCCATCAACTTTTTCGGCGGGCTTGAGTCCGCTGACAGCATCAGGCCGCTGTTCCTGATCTTCTTCGCCGTTGATGTCATCATCCTCTATGTCGTAACCCGCTACGCCGAGCCGGTCCACATCGAGAGGGAGGAGGAGAGCTCAAACATACTTGACGGGGTGAGGGCGCTCATCGATGCTCCTACGCCTCTCAAGCTTCTCCTGCTGAGCGAGATCACAACGGTCATCGCCATGCTCATGACGGGTCCTTTCAGGGGCATCTATCAGGTTGACATCAAGATGGCGAGCATATTCATATTCGGCTGGATAGGTGTAGCCGAGCCCGCCATTGATATCTTCTTCAGCATGCCGCTGGCCAACTTGGTGGAGAAATACGGCAGGAAGAGGACCGCCTACGTGGGTCACGTTTTCGGTATCCTAGCGAGGCTGGTCCTCGTCATCACCCCCGTGACCCTCCCCCAGATGCTCATCACCGTAAGCATCCTTGGCAGCTTCGAGGGATGCCTCTACGTGGGCATGGACGCGTACAGCCAGGAGGCCATCCCCCAGAGGGTCAGGGGCAGCTACATGGGCGTCAGGAACCTCATCGTGGGCGTCACTGGCGTACTGAGCCCGATAGTGGGCGGCTACATCTGGGAGCTGAACCCCGACCTCCTCTTCTGGATGCCCGTGTTCCAGTGGAGCCTCATCGCGTTCCCCATACTGGTCATCCTCATGGAGAGGTACAGCGTGGACGGCAACGTGCTGCCCCGATAATGCTCGGCTCGTACGCACATTTTAAATCACAAACAAATACGTCATAAGCGAGAGAAATGTCAGGTACAAACAAGAAAATTAAGGGATGCGGGTTCCACCACCTCTCCATGAGCGTGAGGGACCTGGAGAAATCAATAGAGTTCTACACTGAGGCGCTGGGGTTCGTTGAGAAGGTCTCATGGGGCAAGGCACCCAAGAGAACAGTCCTGTTGGACACAGGCGATGGGAACTATTTCGAGATATCCCAGGCTGACTCCCCTCAGGATTTTGAGGAGGGGGTCTTCAAGCACATCGCGTTAAGGGTCGATGACTGCAAGTCAGCTATCGAGCTTGCGCGGGCAGCGGGAGCCGAGGTTACAATGGAGACCCGTGATATCGACCTGTCCAGTGAGCCGTCGATCCCGATACGGATCGCCTTCTTCAAGGGGCCCGACGGGGAGATAGTTGAGCTCTTCCAGAACAAGGAAACGTAGAGGTCCATGCTATAGGCGTGTTTTTTCCTCGTTTCTACCCACTCTTCTTTCCATTGGATTGAACGAAAATTTATGGTATTTTGGTACTCTATCCGAGGACGGCGTTGGACTTGAGTCCCTTTGGGGTCCTGAACTCGACCCTGCAATCCTCCACCTTGTCTCCAATGACCTCCGGGTTCAGACTCCCTAACCCGATTTTCTCGGCCTCGACTATGTGGCGTATCTTCCCTGGCTCAAAGCCCATTACCCTCGCCATGACCGCGTCCACGGAAACAGGGTTTCTGCCAAGAATGATGCATCCCAAGCTCTTGGGCTTGCCACTGATGACACCTTCAAGTCCTATTCTCCCGTCTATGAGGCATAGGCTGCTCCTGAACATATCGTTGAGGTCCTGGATGACCTCGTGGATGTCGGGGTGGTAGAACGCCTGGTCTTTTCTCGGCAAGAACCCGAACAGGTTCTTGAGGGTCCCTGTAATCATTGTCAGGCTATGGGTTTTAGCCAAGGCGACACTGACTATTGTCCCGGAATCTGAAAGGATGACCGGTAGCTCCGGTTTCTTGAAATATGCGCCCTCAAAATCAAACTCCGTTAACGGTGATTTGCTTAGGTTCGTCAGGGATATGTTCACGCCATGGCTGCTGAGACCGTCAACGTAATCCCTGTAGCCGTACCTCTCGAAAGCCTTGTCCGCGTATTTTGACATGCTATCCGACTCCACCATCCTGATCTCGATATCTCCGTTATCCCGGATGATCTCGTCCACAAGCGCCTCGATCACCTCGATCTTGGTGTTGGCGCATTCGGTGTGATCGTTACCTGTACAGATGTTTGGCTTCAGGATCAGGGGGGATTCCAGCTCCTTCAAGCCACCTATCAGGCTGATGGCCTCTCGTAACGTCTCGTTAAAACTCCCACGTACCTTGAGCAAAGCAACTGTGTCCATAATATCCCAAACATTTCTTGGGAATGATCACGAATCAATGTTTTCATTCATGTAGCCCAGTAACGGTTTTAACCGATGAGAGCGCCTGAGCGGTGTCAATGATCTTCGTCATCGCCGCCGCACTATCCATAACATGCCTGAGCCTAATCATGCGGTACTCAACAACAAAGACCGAGACCCTGTGGGGTGTTATCCTCGGCAACTACCTCACCGCAGCCGGTTTCATGGCGTTACTGGTAATCAGCAACGGGAAAGTGGAGGTCTCGGCCTTCACGCTGGGGCTGGGAGCGATAACCGGGCTGACCTACTCCGCCGGCATGTATCTCAACCTCACGCTGATGGGCAAGAGGGGAGCCGCCATCACCTCGTCCATGATACAGCTCGCCGTGTTGATACCCATCGGGGTGAGCGTGTTCCTCTTCGGTGAGACCATCTCCTCCATCCAGCTACTGGGAATCATGCTCGCCGTTGCCTCACTGCCGTTACTGGCGGCCAAGCCAATGGAAAAGCTGGAGCTGGACAGGGAGATAATCCCCATGATCGTCGTCACAATAATCGTTGTCGGGTTCAGCCAGCTTTCATCAAAGATACTCGTACAGAGCGGGCTTGAGGCCCAGAACAACTATTTCTTCCTAGTCATATTCTCGTCAGCCGCGCTCCTCGTCTCCCCGCTTGCATGGAAGAACTGGAGGGAGATCAACAGCCGGGATGGGTTGTACGGCCTCGGTGTGGGTATCTTCAACGTCGCGGCCAACAGGTTCCTTCTGATGGCGCTGACCACTCTCCCAGGTGCTATAGTGTTCCCCGTGAGCAGCGCAGGATCACTTTTAATGGTCACGATCTCTGCCATAATCCTGTTCAAGGAGAAGGTCTCACGGGTTAACCTGGCTGGGATTTTGCTGACGCTGGCTGCCGTGGTACTCATAAACCTCTAGCGAGGTCTTAAATTCCATCGGCTTCGCCATGTACCTATGTCAAAACTCAAGGTAGGTATAACAAAGAACATTCACAACGGGCACCTAGGGGCCGAGGAGCGGGACTTGAGACCCGCAATGGTGGAGAACGGGGGGCTTTACCCGTTACTAGACAAGTATGACTGCGAGGTAGTGGAGACTTATCAGGCCGAGTTAACCGAGGAAGAGGAGAAGGCATACGGGGCAAGGTTCAGGATGGGCCTTGCAAGCAACCACACCGCCGACCATGTCGCGTCACTCATCAGGAGGGACATCTTCCCCATCGGGCTGCTGAGCAACTGCAACCAGCTCATGGGCATGCTGGCGGGTCACCAGCGCGTTAAGGGCAGGTACAACCCGCTACGGGTCGGGCTTGTCTGGATGGACGCCCACGGCGACTTCAACACACCCGAGACCAGCCTGAGCGGCATGACAGGCGGGATGCCCGTGGCGGTATCAACGGGGCTTTGCCTGCACCACATCAGGAGGGCGGCAGGACTGGAGCCACCGTTGCCGATGAGCTACCTGTCAATGGTCGGGCTGAGGGACATCGACCCCGCTGAGCAGTACCTCATCGACCATCACAGGCTCAACCAGATCACCGTCGAGGACATGCGGTCCCAGTCACCCGCCATCATGGACGAGATTGACAGGCTTGCATCGCTTACCGACCTGATCTACGTCCACATCGACCTTGATGTCATCACCTCTGAGGAGATGCCTGGTCACAGCACCCCGGCACCAGACGGCCCGACCGCCGATGAGCTGGCCAGGACCGTTCAGGCAATGTTCACCCACCCCAAGGTGACCGGATTTGGCATGGCCGGTGATGAAGCTTTTGGCGAGC
>CAYLJH010000007.1:6613-25195 GCA_964383685.1 uncultured Candidatus Bathyarchaeia archaeon
TTGATGATATAGGGCTGCGCTCGACCCTGAAACAGGTCGAGGGAGCCATCAAGGGCATAAAAAGCAGAAACTAGGGGTCCAGCGACCCTTTTAGTAGCCCCATGGGGAGCGGAGCCGGTCTCTCGACCGTGCTCAACATTTTTACCGTTCTCTCACTGTCCGATGCCTCGTGGAAGGCATGCATGGCCTCAAGCACGTGGTAGGTCACGTCGCCGTTCGCCCTGTGCGGTCTGCCTGATCTCAACGCGTAAGCCATATCCGCGACGCCCAGCCCCCTGCTGTTAGTCGTGTACCCGTGTGACAGCGGCACGTCCTTCCACTCCTTGTCCTCCGGCAGGTACACCTTGACGGGTCCGCCGAAGGTGTTTGGGTCGGGGACGCTCAGGGAGCCGTGTGTCCCGTAGACCTCGATGTGTGGTAGCTGCGCGCCCCAGACATCAAAGCTTGTGATGATTACCCCGGTCGCCTGGTTATGGAAATCCATTATCCCGGTTACGTGCGTGGGAACCTCAACCTTGATCTTGGTCCCGTTCCTGGGCTCGCTTGTGATTGTCCGCTCGTCGAAGGTGATCTTTGTCGATGCCTTCACCTGTTTGATGGGGCCAACAAGGTTCACGAGTGCCGTCAGGTAGTACGGACCCATGTCGAACATTGGTCCCCCGCCCTTCTTGTAGTAGAAACCTGGGTCCGGGTGCCAGCTCTCATGCCCTGGGCAGGTCATGAACGCCGTGACCGCCACAGGCTTACCGATCCAGCCGTCATCAATGAGCTTCCTGCATGTCTGTATGCCCCCGCCGAGGAAAGTATCGGGTGCTCCGCCTATGAGGACCTTGTTCTCCTTAGCCAAGTCCACCAATTCCTTACCATCCGCAAGGTCGATGGACAGCGGCTTCTCGTTGTAAACTGATTTCCCCGCCTCGATGGCCTGTTTCGCCACGCCGTGGTGACCGTCGGGGGTGGTGAGGTTGAGCACTATCTCTATCTCGGGGTCAGACATGATCTCCTCCGTTGAACACGCCTTGGGTACCCCGTACTCCTCAGCGCGTGCCTCGGCTCGCTCAATCATGAGGTCCGCGCAAGCGACGACATCAATGCTCCTGAGTATCTTGCTGTTCTCAAGGTAGATTCCGCTGATGTAGCCACTTCCGACCAGCCCGACTTTAACAGGTTTCATATATTCCCCTCACTTTGAGGCCCAGAGCATGCCACGCTGGGCTATCTTCCTGACCTCCGCTACCTCGAACTCCTTTGCGACGTGCCCGAGAGACGAGTAGAATACCCTGCCCATGCCGTACCTGGTCTTCCAGACAACCGGCATCACGGTCCCCTCGATCCACGGAGCGTGTTCACCGCCGAAGGTGGTGGTCGCAAGGACCTCGACGTTGGGGTCGACGTGCATATAGTACTGCTCGCTGTGCACCTTGAACGTGCCAATTCCCTCCATCACGGGGTCATTTTGCTTCGCAACGTCAACCTCGTAATCGTAGATGTTACCTGGGTGGGCCACCCACTGGCCGCCGACCATGAACTGGTAATCCACGCTCTCCCTGAAGCTGTCCCCCATTCCGCCGTGCCAGCCGGCGATGCCTACGCCGCCCTTGACCGCCTCAAGCAGCCCAGTCTGCTGCTCCTTGGTGATCTTTGCCTGAGTATAGACGGGAATAATCAGGTCCATACTCTTCATGAGCTCCGCGTCTGCAAACGTTTCCAGGTCACTCGTGACCAGCACCTCGTAGCCCTGTGATTTGAGCCAGGGCTCAAAGATATCAACGCACTGCTTTGGCTCGTGGCCGTCCCAGCCACCCCAGACCATTACTGCTTTCTTCATACAATCAACATACTCGTTGGTTTTTTGGCATATTAAACCATGTGACCGCTGGATAACCATATATCTCCCATGGGTGGTGCTCATGGTGGGAATATTCATGGTCTGGGAAGAGGTAATCGAGGCACTTGACTCAATCATAGACGACTACGAGCGGGTCAACCACCTCATCAGCTTCTTCCAGGACGACAAGGCGCGGCTGAAAGGGCTGGAGAAAGCCTCACCGCTCCACGGCGTTTCCCTTGAGCTGGGGTCTGGGCCGGGAAACTACTCCGCTTTGATCCCGGGGCACATCGAGGGAGAGCTGGTTTGCCTCGATTTCTCGGGCAAGATGCACGCGGCGGCCAGGGAGAGGAACGTTGACCTCGCTCACCACTATGTCAGGGGGGTATTCGAGGCACTACCCTTCAGGACCGGGGCAATGGGTTTTGTCACAGCTGCTTACGCTCTCCGCGACTCCCTTGACAAGGAGACGTCATTCAAAGAAACCCACAGGGTTCTGGGGGAAGGCGGAAAGTTCCTACTGGTTGACATCGGGAAGCCCGACAACTTCATCCTTAGGTCTGGGATGAGCGCGTACATGCGCTTGATGGTTCCACTGATCGGGGCCCTTGCCAGTAGAGGACGTCCCAACAACCCGTGGAGCATCCTGTTTGACACCTTCAAACTACTGCCATTGAACGGCGGTCTACTGAAGATGGTGACCAAGGTCTATGGTTACGCCGAGATGAACGAGCTTTCATTTGGCGGTTTGGTCATACTGGTATCGGAGAAGAACTAGGTTGCTTGATGACAAGACCCTCTTGATCGCAGTCAAGGAGTTGACTGAGTCCGACCCACGTCTCAGGATGGTCGTGGATCGCTACGGGCCGCCCCCGCTCTGGGGCAGGGACCCCGGTTTCCCATCACTTCTCAAGATAATACTGGAACAGCAAGTCTCCCTCGCCTCGGCCCAGGCCACCTACGACAAACTCCTCTCAAGGGTTAACCCTTTGACGCCGGAAGGTCTCCTGCGCCTCAGCGACGAGGAGCTGAAAGCCGCCGGGTTCAGCCGCCAGAAGACGAGGTACGTCAGGATACTTGCAAAGGCGATAATCAACGGGTCACTTGACCTTGATGGGTTGGATCACTTCGATGACGAGGAGGTAATGAGCAAGCTCACCGCGCTCACGGGGATAGGGCCGTGGACTGCCGGGATTTACCTGTTGATGATCCTGGGACGCCTTGATGTGTGGCCTAGGGGTGACCTGGCCCTCCTATCAGCCATGCGCGATGTAAAAGAGCTAGATGATATCCCCAGCAACGAAGAGGCGGCGGTAATCGCTGATGCCTGGCGGCCCTGGCGGGCAGTGGCTACGAGGATTCTATGGCACCACTACCTGTGTGAACGCGGCAGGAGCTAGATTTCCTCGCCGTCCCTGAGGCTGTACAGCTCGTGGATGTTCCCGTCGGGGTCAGCGAAGAACGCCGTCGTCCTCCCCCACGGCATCATCTCCGGTGCCTTGATCGCGGTGGCTCCTTTCCCCGTGTTCTCATCGTACGCCTTCCCCACGGCTTCCGGGGATGGAAGCGGGAACGCCAGCTCAAAGGGCTGCCCTTTTCTCTCCTCCCTGTAGGTTGGGTGCTCGGTGCCCTCGTACATGACCTCGGGGGTGGTCAACGCGAACCGGACACCCTGATTCCTGAACTCAACGTAACTGCCCAGGTCCTCGATGCACTCAAAGTCCAGCACCTCTGAGTAGAACCGTTTCATCTCGGGGAGGTTGCCCGTTATGATGGTGATCAGGCCAATCCTGTTTAGCATAATTGATGAGATGAGCGATAATTAATACAGTTTCCCTTCCCAAGGGTAACAAATTGCCCAGGAAAGTCGTTTAAAATAGCGGTTACTTCAGGTTTTTAGCTAAAACTATTTCAAGAACTTTGACGAGTTATTTCCATGCCTCCTGAGATCTGGATAGTTCTAGGTTACCCCGGCGCGGGGAAGTCAACAGCCATCAGGGCACTAACTGGAGCGTTCTCCAAGACACATTTGTCTGTTGATGTATCCGGTGGGATCCTTGAGGACATGTTTGTCCACATAAGGTCAATCCAGGAGGTCAGCATGATTCCCGAGGATTTCATTGAGGCTTACAAGGATGAAAAGTACATCCTCACCAGCCTACGGGTTGAGGGACACAGCAGGTACCCTAACGGCTCGGAGTACATCCAAGCCTTCATCGAGGCCGGCTGGAGGATAAACCACCTCGCTATACTGAACAGGGCTGACGAGAACATGGATTTCCCCGGTGGGAACCACATGTCGATAAGCATCTCCAACTCAGACACCATACCACCGAACAGGCTTGCCAACCACCTCAGGGTACTCTGGCGATGGGTCTAGTCCAGCGATTTTTAGGGATTGACGTCTATAACTTGAGGACGTACCTCTGCTCGTTGACCTCGACGCCCCACATGAAGTGCCTTTTCTCCTCAGTCACATTGAACCCGTGTTTCAGGTAAAGCCCCCTGGCGGCGTGAAGCGCATCGATGGTCCAGAGATAGATGCTGGCGTAGCCTTTCTCGCGGCTGAAATCCACCGCCTCCCCCATCAGTCTATTCCCGAGCCCCTTTCCCCGTGTCTCCTCTGTAAGAAGCAACCACCTGAGCTGCGCCTCATTTCCTCCCGCATCAACGATGGCGATGCAGCCCACGATCTTGCCGTCCATCTCGACTACCCAGATCTGTTGCCTTGACTGGTCCTCTGCCAGGCTGAACTCGCTCATGGGGCGCGCCACGTAGGGCTCAAAGGTGGTGTCAAAACCGTACTCGTCGTGGTAGACCCTGCCGTGCATATAAGTGATGTAGCCTAGGTCCCCCGGCTTGAGCCCGGTCCTGATGGTGATGGACATACCGAATTAGGTTAGGGGAACCCAATTAAAATCCTATGATTTAGCTGGGTCAAGTGTCCATGTAATAATCAGGGTTCAGGAACGGTGTCAAGGCGCAAATCACGGCGTCGGTTAAGAGCCTCCTCCTGTCTATCTCTCCCCTCGTCAGTACCCCGATGACCCCCTGCTTTGTGAACACGTCCTCGACCCCAACGGCTTCATCGATGACCTTCTTGCTCTCGTCCGTCGTGGAGTCAATTCCCTCCACTAAGTTGTCTGGTACCTCGTAGCACGCGCTGCTGCCGATTCCCCTCTTGTCTCCGTCATAGACGACGACATAGCTTCTGTCATACCAGCGACCCTCAAAGAGCACGATCCCGCCTTCAATACCCACACTGTAATCAAAGCCTTCCCTGAAGGCCGCTTTCGCCCTGTTGACCGCCCCCTGATAGATGAGCTCCTCCGAATCTGGGAACGCCTTGACCCCTGAGCTTACATCGACGCTGAATACCTCGGCATCGAAGTACTTTGAGAATGCATCAACAACTGCCCCGATCTTGACGGGGTTTGGTGACCCTACTACAACCCTCATACCTTCCATTACTCCCTCGAAATCTTAATAATTGCTCGTCAAGGTGTGTCTCTAGGAGTGATTGTATGAGCGAGAACGCAGAAGCAGTACTACAGGCCATGATCGAAGCAGGGAAGCCTGTCCGTCCAGGCGAGGTAGCCAAGGCAATGGGCATCGAGTCCAAGGAAGTATCCAAGGCCATCAAGGTGCTCAAGAAGGAAGGAAAGATTCACTCACCGAAGCGCTGTTACTACGCGCCCACCGAGTAGACGCCTTCACGCAGGAGGAGATCATACGCCAGGCTAACGGCGTCCCTGATGTATTCCTTACATTTTTTATCCCACATATTCTCGGCCTCAAACGTTGCTATGCCCTCTGGGTCATCCAGGTCAACTCCCAGCAATAACGTGCAGTTCGTCTCGGGGTACAGATCAAGCCAGCTGCAGATGAACCGCCTGCTGTACCAGTAGGGCTTCCTGTCAGTCTCAACCGGCTCGTTCCTGCCGAACCACAGCCCAAGCCCCAGGATCGCCCCTGTCAACGCGCCGCAGACGTGGCTTGTCCTCGCTATCCCTGCGGCTAGCCCTGATGCCACCCTCGGTATCAGATCAGAGTCAGTCCCGTGCATATCAGCCAGCGTCTTGAACACGGCCTCGACGCACAGGAAACCCTCGTCAATGTAGCTGATCGCCCTCTCAACCGCTTCGTTCCTGTCCATTGTTAGCTCACCGTGGTGAATCTGTAAACTGTTTTCTCGATGTACTTCTCTCCAGGGCGGAGGACCGTGGACGGGAAGTCTAGCTGGTTAGGCGAGTCGGGGAAGAACTGTGTCTCAAGGCAGAGGCCGCCCCGCCTGTTGATGGGGCCGTTTCTCTCGGTGTCGCTTCCGTCAAGGAAGTTCCCCGTGTAAAACTGAACCCCCGGCATGGTCGTGGACATCTCAAGGGCCCTCCCTGATTCCGGCTCGGTTACCCTGATCTGCGGGTTGATGATCTGGTTGAGCACATAGTTATGGTCATACCCCCCTCCCCTCTCTAGCTGGACATGGTCATCATTGATCCTGCCCCCCACCTCTGTGGGACTCCTGAAATCGAACGGGGTTCCTTTCACTCCTTCATGTTCCCCGAGGGGGACCAGGTTCTCGTTTACCGGCGAGTAATAATCCGCGTCAATCCACAGCCTGTGCCCTAGGATGCTCCCCCCTCCCGCGAGGTTGAAGTATGTGTGGTTCGTGAGGTTGACAACTGTAGGCTTATCCGTTACAGCTAGGTAATCGACTTCCAGGCTGTCCCCCCTCAACGTGAAAGTGATGGACGCGTCAAGGGTGCCTGGGTACCCCTCCTCCATGTCGGGGCTCCTGTAGCTCAACCTAAGTCCTGACTCCAACTCGGCGTCCCACACGACTTTATCGAAGCCCTTTATCCCCCCGTGTAGGTGGTTCGGGCCGTTGTTCTGGGCGAGCTTGTAGGCTTCCCCATCGAGACTGAACCCCCCATTGGCTATCCTGTTGGCGTACCTACCGATGGTTGCCCCGAGGTAGAAGCCGCTATTGATGTAACCATCAACTGTGTCGAAACCAAGTGTTACCTCCCCCATCTCCCCTGATCTGTCAGGTGCCTGGATAGATACGATGGTTCCCCCGTAATTGCTGATCTGGACGGTAATCCCGTCGGTCAGGGTGAACAGCTCAACTTTCTCCCCGCTGGGCGTCACCCCCCATGGCTCGGATGTGGTTTCCATGATCACTTAACCGCCTCCCTACAGAAAGCATTTTTCAGGCGACGGGGCATAATGCATCCATGAAGACCATCCTTCTCACTGGCTTCAAGCCATTCGGTGGCAGCAATATCAACCCCAGCATCGAGGCGTGCAAACCACTTGACGGGAAAGAGTACATCGGGTATAAGGTCAAGGTGGTGGAGATACCCCTGAGGTTCGACGAGGTGAGGCCAAGCTTGGTCAAGGCCATTATGGAGACTGAGCCATCAGCAGTCCTCTGCACTGGCCAGGCTGGCTCATCGATGATACGGCTTGAGCGGGTAGCCATCAACGTCGCCGACGCAAGGATAGCGTACAACTGCGGCAAGCAGCCGGTGGACGATCCCATCGTAGAGGGCGGGCCAGTCGCGTACTTCTCGACTCTGCCGTTGAGGAAGATGCTGGCGGCAATCGAGGAGGAAAAGTTACCCGTGGCGATATCAAACAGCGCGGGCACGTTCGGCTGCAACCACATATTCTACGACCTGATGTACTACCTCAAGGAGAGTGACATGGGGATACCGGGCGGTTTCATCCACGTTCCCAGTCTACCCGAGCAGGCCATGAAGAAACTGGGGCCGTCAATGAGCCTGGACCTAATAGTCAAGGCGCTGGACACGGCGGTAAAGGTAATCGCTGAAAGCCTGTAATTAGAGCCTTTCCGCTATCCCGATGCTCGCCAGTATCATTTCCCCTATCTCGTCGCCCTTGAGGATGTTCTTCCCCGCCGGCTTGAACGGGTGAGACATCAGTATCATGTCAACGTCCAACTCTAGCAGCTTTTTGAGGGAATCGATGTAGATGTTTTTGTCCATCCTGATCAAGTCCTCCCTCTCCCCGCAGACCGACTCACCAGTGATCAATACTTTGTTCTCCTCGTCCAACAGGCATACTGCCCCCGGTCTATGCCCTGGAGTATGGATCACCTTGAAGAGGCGATCCCCCAGCTTCAGGACCTCCCCGTCCTCCATCGTCCGATCCAGTGATGGAATCCCATCGGCCGCCAGGCTGTGGGCCACGATGGGTGCCCCTGTTTTCTCCTTGAAAACATCGTTACCCTTGATGTGATCCCCGTCCCTGTGGGTGTTAACAATCAGGTCCACCTCATCGAGGCTTCTCCCCTTCCCCTGTATCAGCGGGAACACATAGTCCATGAGGGTGTTCTCGTACCCCGTATCAACGATCCCGATATTGTCCTCCCCGAGGACAACAAAAACGCTACAGTACCAGCCCGGTCTCATATCCTGAGTGACCACAAAAAGGTCGTCAAAGACCTCAACAACGTTCTCCATAGTAAACAACCAAACCTTATTTCTTCAACATAAAAAGATGACAGTACCCATACCATAACCCTGATCATGAGATTCTACAAGATCACCGGGCGCTCGTCTAAAACGTTTTATCCTTCACTGAAAAATGTAATATGAGGCTCATGAAGGAGAAGATTTTTAGTCAAATGAGGGATGCTCTTTTCTTTTTCGAGATAGAAAAGGCAAGGGAGCTGGCGGAAAAGGTCGTGGAACTGGGGATTGACCCTGTTGAGGCGCTTGAGGAGGGGCTGGCCAAGCCCCTCAGGGAGGTGGGAAACCGCTTTGAGACGGGCGAGGCTTTCATCACCGAGCTCATCGCGTCTGCGGAGGTAATGGAGGCAGGCTCCGAGGTGTTGAACAAGGAGATAGTACGGCGCGGAGCCAACAGGAAATCGGTGGGAAAATTCCTCATAGGGACGGTTGAGGGTGATATCCACAGCATAGGCAAGAACATAGTGGCTACCCTGCTCATCGCGTCAGGCTTCGAGGTCATAGACCTGGGCACCGATGTCCCGACGTGGACGTTTGTTGAAAAAGTCAAGGAACTTGAGCCCGATATTCTGGGCCTCAGCTCGCTGATGACCACCACCATGGTGAAACAGAAGGAAATCATTGGGGCGCTGATGGACCTGGGGCTCAGGTCAGGCGTCAAGGTCATACTGGGAGGTGCACCCGTTACAGAGGAATGGGTGGAGGCGATTGGTGCGGATGCCGTTGGGTTCGATGCGGGCAGCGCGGTTCAGACGGCGCTGAGACTCATGGAGGCGGACTAGTTGCCCAAGCTTAAGCTACTAAGCGGCTCAAACGTAAAGGACATCCACGTGTCGTCGCTGGAAGTTCTTGAAAAGGCCGGTGTAATTGTGAAGAACAAGCCCGCCCTCAAGCTCATGGGTGACGCAGGATGCACCATTGAATCGAACCTGGTGAAAATCCCCGGCAGCCTCGTCGATGAGATGTTGAAGAAGGTCCAATCGGAGTTCACGCTGCACTCAAGGGACGGGGAAAAGGCGTACGTTGTGGGCGGGGACAACGTCATTTATAATCCAGGCTCGGCCGCCATTTTTTTCATCGACAGGGATTCAGGTGAGATGAGGAGGGCCAAGGCGAAAGACTTCAAGGACTTGGTCAGGCTCACAGACGCACTAGAAAATATTCACGCCCAGAGCACCGCCATGGTCCCCGCTGATGTCGCAGAGAAGATATCGGACCTCTACAGGCTCTACCTGGTACTGAAAAACAGCACGAAGCCGATTATCACGGGGGCTTTCACCATTGAAGGCTTCGCTTACATGAAAAACCTGATTGAGGCCGTGGTCGGTGGAGAGGAGGAGCTGAGGGAGAAACCTCGGGCTATCTTTGATTGCTGCCCATCGTCGCCCCTCATGTGGAGCGATGTTACATGCCAGAATCTCCTGGACTGCGCCGAGTACGGCATACCTGCGGAGATTATATCTGCCCCACAGATGGGTGCCACAAGCCCGGTTAGCATCGCAGGTACTTTGGTCGAGGCCAACGCCGAGTTCCTCAGCGGGGTCGTGATCAGCCAGCTGGCAAGTCCTGGGACGCCGATAGTGTACGGTGGAAGTCCAAGCGCGTTTGATATGCGGTACCTCACAGCTCGTCTCGGTGCGGTCGAGTCAGTGATGGCAGCTTGCGCCGGGGCCCAGATGGGCAAGCATTACGGAGTCCCCACCCACGGCTACATGGGTCTCAGTGACTCTAAGGCGACGGATGGTCAGGGAGGTTTCGAGTCAGGCATGGGTATCCTCCTTTCGGCTTTGTCTGGGGTAAACATCGTCTCCGGCCCTGGGATGCAGGCCAGCGAGAACTGCCAGAGCCTTGAGAAACTCGTACTGGACAACGAGTACTGCGGGGCAGCCTACCGGCTGCTGGAGGGCATCAGGGTTGATGATGTCTCACTTGCCACCGAGCTTATTACAACGGTAGGCCCAGGGGGGCATTTCCTGGCAGAGAAACATACAAGGGAGAACCTGCGAAAGGAGCAGTACATGCCGTCAAGTGTGCTTGACCGCCTCTCACCGGATGCATGGGCCAAGGAGGGAGCCAAGGACAGCGCAACGAGGGCAAGGGAGAGGGCAGACGACATCTTGACCAAACATAAGCCAGCTCCATTACCCGCTGGAGTGGAGAGCGGCCTGGAAGTTGAGATGAAACGGATACTGAAGATGTTCGATCTGGAGCCATCCCACCTGCCCAAACTGTAGGAACAAGGGTTTACCCCTACATCATTTTTTAAACTACTTGACCCTGATTATAGTTCCTGGGGGTAAAATCGTCTCATCAGTGATTACCGCTGATTTCGTCTCCTCAATTCCCTCGATCCCCCTGAGGGTCTCGATGAAACTGGACAACAATTTCAGGGTCCTGAACCTTGATTTGATGACTAGGTCAAACTCCGCCGCCTGCACATCTATTATCTCCTCTATCTCGTTGAAATTGCTTAATGTTTTGATGATATCCTCCTTAGGGATGTGGCCTTTCCCTGGGATGACCTCCATCAAGTCAACGAGAAGAAGCGCCCCGATGGGCCACGATGTCTTCTGGTAGTCGATGAGTGCCTTGTACCCCGTTATCACCTCCTCGTCCTCGAACTTCTTGATCCTCCTGTGCACCGTCGAGATGGGGATGTTGAGCATCCCAGATAACTTTCTGCTCGACATACCAGACCTACGCCCTATGACCTTCAAAATCGACTCATCTTTGACATCCATGACTACTCATCACGATATGAGAAATTTTCCTATGATATATCATTTTCTAGTTGTTTTTTCCCATTTTTTTGGGATAAAGTATATGTCAATTGGCGATAGTATTTCTTTCAGATGGAACCTCAAAAAGATACTGACTTCAAGGTAGTTACAATACCAACCATACCCGGTTTCAAGATAACTAAGGTTATTGGTCTCGTTAACGGGCTTTCCCCCCGAACAAGTGGGATAGGAGGAGTGATCAAAGCTTCTCTCCAGTCAATAGGAGGCGGCGAGATCACGGCCTTGACAACAGAGCTCGAAAAGGCAAGGGTAAATGCAATCTCTCGAGCCATCCGACAGGCAAAGAAACGAGGGGCTAACGCCATCGTCGGCCTCGATATGGAGACATCGGATATGGGCGGTGAAGGCTCCTTTATCTCGTTGATCTCAGCAACGGGGACTGCCGTTCTAATTGAACCCGAGGAATCGTCCAGTTAATTCAGATGAGATTTTGAAGTAACTATAAATAAGGTCCATACACAACAAACATCAAAGGAGAAATGAAAAAAAATGAGCGATTTTGGAGGAAGAAGATACGATATCCCAGAAGTTCCCGCCAACGTTAGAAAAATGACGGGGACTGTAATCATATTGCTGATTATAGCGATTGCAGGCGTCGTAGTGGTGAGTACCGCGACGGTCAGGATCCCATCCGGAAGCCGGGGTGTCCTGCTTACGTTTGGCAAGGTTGAGGACCAGGTGCTGGGGGAGGGTCTCAATTTCAAGATACCCTTCACCCAGACCGTGGTGTTGATGAACACCCAGATCCAGAAGGCCGAGTCAACTGAGGCCACCGCAACAGCTGATCTGCAGGAGGTATCAACAACAGTGGCGGTAAACTATAGGCTGAACCCAGAGAAGGTCAACCAGATTTACATTGATCTACGGCAGGACTATGTCAATAGGGTCATCAAGCCCAACATTGAGGAGAGCATCAAGGCAACCACAGCGGAGTACCGTGCCGAGGAGCTGGTTACAAGCAGAGCCGACGTTAAGGCAACACTTGACGAGATACTAACCGAGAGGCTTGCCATCTTCAACATAGATGTGGTCTCCGTTAGCCTCACCGATTTCCAGTTCAGCGCTAGTTTCAGCGCGGCCATCGACGCAAAGGTGACGGCTGAGCAGCAGGCGCTGGTATCCAAGAACGAGCTTGAGAAGATCAGGTACGAGGCACAGCAGCAGATCATCCAGGCTGAGGCAGCCAAGAACGCGACTATCGCGAGGGCAGAGGGAGACGCATTTGCAGTGATAATCGAGGCCAACGCAACGGCACAGGCTATCGAGATCATCACAGCGCAGATGACCGACGAGTACGCCAACTACCTGTGGCTACAGCAGTGGGACGGAAGGCTTCCGGCGGTTATGACGAAGGACGAGCAGGGATTGATAATCGATGTCTCGGACTTTATCACCCCCTAAATTAATGGATCACTAACCACTATTTTTATTCAATAACACAAGTCCTGAATTCCTTTATTATAACTCGATTATATATCGCTTGAAATACGGTGTTCCCCAAGGTCATCAGTCGTAGCATCGAAGAAATTAGAGTTCTTCATATCGATGATGACCCGAACCAGTTCGAGTTCATAAAGTTCTTCCTGAACCAGGTTGACGCGGTGCTGGATGTTACCTGTGTCGCTACACCTGATGAGGCTTTCAGGGAGCTGGACACCGGTAATTACGACTGCCTGGTAACTGATTTCCAGATGCCTCTAATGAACGGCATTGACCTCTCCAAGAAGGTCAGGGAAAGCCACACCATACCAATCATCCTCTACACTGGCCAGGGAAGCGAGGAGGTCGCCGAGGCCGCGTTCACCATCGGCGTCGATGACTACATCAGGAAGGAGATGGACCCCAGCCACTACCAGGTGTTGGCCAAGAGGATCAGACACGTCGTTGAAAAGAAACGAGCCGAGACCCTGTACCAGCGGGTCGTCGAGGGAATCATGGACGGCCTGAGCATCGTAGTTGACAACAGGATAGTCTACGCCAACCAGATCCAGGCCGAGATATTTGGGGCAAAGAGCGTCGATGAAATCATCGGCATGGAGGCATCAAGCTTTGTTCACACTGATCAGCGTGGTAGAGCAGAAAAGAAGATGTTCGAAAAGTCCAGAAGAAATGAGCTACCGCCCTTCTTCAAGTATAAGGTGACTCGATTGGATGGATCCCATATCGAGGTTGAGGGCCTTACCAGCGTAATTAATTACAACGGCAAGAAGGCGTTCATGGTTCTGACCAGGGACATTACCGAGAAGAACCGGCTGGAGAGCGAGCGGAAGAGGGTCGAGGAGCGGGTCAAGACCATTGTAGATCTTGCCCCCGACGGCATCGTCACGGTGTCCCTCAGGGGCGTTGTCACATCCGTTAACCCAGCTTTCCTCAGGATCACTGGTTACTCCAAGGACGAGGTTCTTGGAAAGCGGTTCTACCAGCTGGGGTCACTGAGGAACATCGATATCAGGAACAACCTCAAGGTGTTCGCATCCATCGCCAGGGGGAAACTGCCCCCGCCTGTTGAGTTTGTGTTCCAGTACAAGGACGGGACACAGGGATGGGGAGAGGCACACCTTGCCTTCATCAACAACAAGAACTCAAGGGAGCTCATGGCCATCGTCAGGGATATCACCGAACGGAAATGGGTCGAGAAGGAGATCAACCAGTACAGCGACGAGTTCAGGCAGATAGTCCACGAGAGGAAGCAGCGCGAGGACGGTCAGGAGCGTATAACTTGGAGTAACCATATGGCCAGCACGATGGGCGTGGAGCTTCAGGACTCTTTGTTTACCATCAAGAACAGTATCCTCCACCTTAGAAATGACCCGTCGCAGCTCGAAAAACTCTTGGACAAGATGGAGCTAAGCGTTGACTCCGCTAACATCCAGCTCAAGGAGTTATTCGATGAGGACGGAAGGGCAAACACAGATAGCGTTGACATCTTCAACCTCATCGATGAAACGATCAGCGAAGCGAAAATACCTCCAGAGGTCTCAACTGACACAAAGTTCACGGGGGACAAATACTTCAGGGTTGACGCCGAGAATATGAAAGTCGCCATCAATAACCTGGTTGACAACGCCCTTTACGGGATGCCTGCGGGAGGAGACCTGTATATATCCTGCGATACATCAGTCGAGTCTCTAGTTATAGAAGTTAAGGACACTGGAAACGGGCTAACGGAGGTTCAGATCCAGGATATGCTCAACAAAGGCTCAATCGAGACAAACTATGGGAAGCACTCAATTTCTATAGGTCAGAAGATAGCCGAGGAACACGGAGGTTCAATCCTAGTGAACTCTGAGTCAGGTCATGGTACTAGCTACACTATGATACTTCCAAGGGATTACAGGAACGAAATGCAATCGAATAACGTCGAATATATCCATCAAAAAACAATTTAGAACCAATAAATCATCTTTACATTCTATTTTGGGCATGTTTTCATAATAGATTCAAATATACTTGATATTTAACAACCAAAAACGAGTATATATTTAATAACGTATTGATGTATATCAATATAGTCGATTGGTGAGTGTCGGTGTCAGCGGTTAAGAATACTTTGACTTTAATAAAATCGAGACCAGAAGCTATCTTCATTTGGACATGGTGTACACTGATAGCCTGTCTAGTAGTGGGAAGAGGGTATCCTCCTTTGACTCCTACCTTGATGGCAATGGGTTCAATTGCCTTCCTGACTGCCTCGACGTATATCTATAACGATCTCTGTGACGCCGAGATGGATCGCCACAGCGATGTACACTCCGATAGACCCATATCAACAGGTGAGGTGAGCGAGGGGTTCGCGAAAGGTTTCGTAATAGTTGCAGCTGTTCTCGGTCTGGCGATGAGCTCGATGATCAATACTACGACATTAGTGCTGAGCGCGGCTTACTGGTTGATGTTCACATTATACTCTTACCCTGGCGTCCGTTTCAAGAAGATGTTCATGGTTAAGGAGCTGATTATAGCCATCGCGTGGCCCATGCTGGCCCTTGTTGGGGTTTATGCTGTTAACAACACGTTCAGCATGCCGGGGGTCTTCGCGGGAGTTATGATGGGGATGTTCAGCTTCATGGGGATGCCCGCACTGAGCGACAGCTTCGACGAGAAGGAGGACGCCATGTTTGGGGTCAAGACCATGGCCATGTCCCTAACCTGGAAGAGGCGGGTGGAGCTGCTAGGAGCGGCCCTTGTGCTCATGATAGTAGTTACCATGATGACTTACACTCAGCTCGGGTTCAATACCTTGCTACCCATAACAATCGTCGGGTCAAGTCTCCTGGTTCTCAGGTCGGTGGTTCCCATCTACCAGGAATACGATATGGAGAAAGCACTCAAAGTGAGGAAATTTACATACATATACGTGATCCTCTCCCAGGTCTTCATCGTTATTGGTTCATTGAACCTTGCGTTGCCCTTCTAAATCCGAAGGTTCTTGCCTATCTTCTTGATAAAGTAGCCGAGACCGAAAGCCGCGTACCCGTATAGGGCTGAATACAGAACTGAATCAATCCATGTCATGGATAGGTGGTCAACGATTGTATAGGTATGATTTGTGGAGCCCTAATCTATATCAATAACACACATTCACGGGCTGATTGAACAAACAGACTGTCCCGTCAGAAATATGAATGGTGCCGCCGGAGTGATTTGAACACTCGGCACCCCGGTCTTCAGCCGGGCGCTCTCCCAGGCTGAGCTACGGCGGCACGTAAACAACTAACCATGCCAATCAAATAAAAGCGTTACGCGGGAGAAAATACCGGGGATTGAATCCGAAGTTTGTATCTGGCCCCGGTTCTCAGACCCTCCTGTTATTCAGCCCCGTTAATTCTAATTACTGGGTGCGTCTTAGGTTTACCATGTTTAAACCCATGCTGAAGGCCCTTGAGAAAGAGATCTCGGGGGAGATAGCCCTTTCACACGTGGCCGAGGTGGCCAAACATCACAGGATACAGGCGAGCCCTGGTATACGGGCGGCCTGCGAGTACGCCGTATCCGAGTTCCGTAAGATGGGGGTCGAGGCAAAACTACACAGCTACCCGGCGAACGGCGAGGACTTTGACTGGACCAGCCTGCGCTTCAAGGAGTGGAGCTGCGACGACGCATGGCTCAAGCTTGTTGAGCCTGAGACGAAGTACCTGGCAAGGTTCGCCGAGAAGAAGATTCACGTCATCCAGAGGAGCATCTCGACGCAAGAGGGCGGGTTGACAGCCGGGGTAGTGATCCCCTTGAACAAGGGCGAGGAGCCCGAGGACTATGATGGGATCGATGTCAAGGGCAATGTTGTCGTCACAAACGGCGATGTCCATAGGGTTCACGAGTTAGCCGTTGTGGAGAGAGGCGCGGCGGGCATCATCTACGACGGCATGTTCGTCAGGTCCGACCTGCCTGAGGGCACGCTGGATGATACCCTCAAGTACACAAGCTTCTGGTGGACGCCACAGGACACACCTGGGCTCGGATGGGTGGTAACCCCGAGGACCGGCAGGGAGTTGAGGCGCATGGTAGCCAAGGGTGACCCAGTCAAGGTACACGGGTACATCAAGGCGGAGCTGTACGACGGCTACCTCGACAACGCCGTCGCCACCATCCCAGGCGAGACCGACGAGGAGGTCATAGTGATCGCCCACATCTGCCACCCCGAGCCAAGCGCAAACGACAACGCCAGCGGGTGCGGGGCGGCCATGGAGGCAGCGAGGGCGATAAGCAAGCTCATCGATGATGGCGTGCTGAAGAAGCCCAAGAGATCAATCAGGTTCACCATGGTACCCGAGATGGCAGGCTCATACAGCTACCTCGCTGAAAGGGAGGAGGATATCTCCAAGATGGTGGCCAGTATCAACCTGGACATGGTGGGTGAGGACCAGGACAAGACTGGTAGCGTGCTGGTGCTCCACAAGACCCCTGATAGCTTCCCTAGTTACATCAACGCGGTCTCCGAGGCCATATTCGAGGAGACCCAGAAGGAGTTCAAGAGCATCGGCGGCAACCCGTGGATGGCCACGTTCAGGCACGCCGTGGGCGAGTTCAGCGGAGGCAGCGACCACTACATCTACACCGACCCCACCGTGGGCATCCCCAGCGTCATGATGATCCAGTGGCCCGACAAGTTCTACCATACCAGCGACGACACGGTGGACAAGGTGAGCCCAAAGAGCCTGGCAAAGGTGGCAACAATAGCGGCCACGTTCGCGTACTTTATGGCAAACGCAGGCGAGAAGGAGGCACCGTGGATAGCAAGCCAGGTGGCTAGCAGGGAGAAGCGGGCGCTCTCCAAGATGGTGCAGGGTGCACTTGACAGGGCGGCCGTCTACGACGTTGACGCCAAAAAGGTGGACGAGGTGAGGGACTACCTTAAGGAAAAGATCGAGTTCGACGTTGAGGTGGGCATCGAGGCGCTACGGAGCATCAAGCGCATCGCGCCGGGCTGCGAGTCAACCATCAACCCGCTCATCAGCAACCTCATGGCCGAGGGAGAGGAGGAGTACAACCACGCCATGAAGATCCTTGAGGACCTGGCGGCTGCGCAGGGCATCACCGAGCTTCCTGACTATGAGCCAGAGACAAAGGACGAGCCGGAAGGTGCCGATCAGGTCCCGGTCAAGCTCTACCGTGGGCCACTATCAACAAGGCCGTGGATGAGAAGCCTTACCGCGGAGGACCAGGAGGCGCTGAGGCAGCTGAACAAGAGGCACGGTGTGACCTACGGCGGCCCGAGCACCCAGGCGCTTTATTGGACTGATGGCTCAAGGAGTATCAGTGAGATCAGCAGGCTGGTTGAGCTTGAGACGGGGGAGACCAACCTCCCGTACCTCGTGGAGTACTACGAGCTCCTTGTCCGGAGTGGTCGGGCGGAGTTCCAAAACCGATAAACTTTAAACCATCCTCCGCTTCCCTAGTGAACGGTTGGGCGGGTGGTCTAGTGGTATGACATCGCCTTGACGTGGCGAGGGTCGCAGGTTCGATCCCTGCTCCGCCCACCATTTTCTAGTCTTAGGTATGAAAACGATTCATTAACGCCGAATTCGTTTTCTAAGGCTTTGATTGATCGAACAAGGGCATTTTCACAGACTTTAGAGATACTAAGCCCCATTTCTTTAGCTTTTTTAGCAATGTCTGCGTCGATACGAATCATGATGTTCTTTTTCATATTAGATACATATAATTTCTATGCAAATATATGTTTCGATGTAAATATCCGATTCTCGTGTCATTTCCTAGTCTGTGAGAAGCTAAATATTTGGTATTTTATGCTCGGTATTAAAGATACTTTTTATATGAATCGTTTGGTAAAACATAGCCATGGAAAAGTATATTGTTCCTAAAAAAATTAAAATACCTATAGAAATTGAGGAAGAAATATCTGATTTTTTAATAAAATTCATCACAGTTGAAAATGAAAACTCCACGTCACATATTATTATGAAGGATAATAAATCTGATGCATTTTATTTATTATGCC
>CAYLJH010000008.1:0-23231 GCA_964383685.1 uncultured Candidatus Bathyarchaeia archaeon
CCCGCGACGATCTCGCCCATCTCGGCGTAGATATCATCCTCGCTGATGACTCCCTCCTCCTTTGGCACCTTGAAGTCACCCACCACGAACGCTTGGGGGATGAAGTCAACGACCCTCTTGTCGCATTTCGTGATGACGCTTGTCATCAGCTCCCTCTTGGCGCCTGTGTCTGCACCTATGGCTGATACGTGGCAGCCCTTCTTGATCCATGCGCCGTCGATGAACGCCTTGGGGCTCGGTGTGCATGTGATGAGGATATCGCTGCCCTCGGCCGCCTCCTGCGCGCTGGCCACGGGCACGAACTCTGGGCCTGGGAACATCTCGCCCATCTCCTTGGCGAAGGCCTCCATGGCCGCCGGGATGATGTCGAATACCTTGACCTTCTTGACGTTTGGCCTGACCTCCATGAGGCCCATTACCTGGCTCCTGCCCTGGACGCCTGTACCGCAGACACCAACGACCTCGCTGTCCTCCCTGCTCAGGTACTTGATTCCAGTGGCCCCTGCCGCGCCTGTCCTCAGTGCGGTGATGTAGGTGCCGTCCATGATGGCCAGCGGGACGCCGTTGTCCGGGCTGTTGAGAATGATCCTGGCGATGACCGCCGGTAGGCCGAATGCCTTCTTGTTTCCTGGGTGGACCGTAACGATCTTTGTGCCCGCCGCGCCCAGACCCGGCATGTAGGCCGGCATCGCGATTAGCACGCCTTTGTCAAAGTGTAGGTAGACCCTTGGGGGCATCTCGATGTTGTCGTTGCCCATCTCCTTGAAGCCGCTTTCAACGGCCTCAAAGGTGCTCTTCATGTCAAGGACTTCCTTGACCTCGTCCTGTGTTAAGTAGAGAGTCATATCGAATCACCCAAAGGTGGGCTGGCTGGATTATTAATGATTTCGAGGAAAAATAGCCCGGTACATACTCGCCGCGAGCTGTTACACGAGGACGCCACAGTAGGTATTGTACGAGATCATCGGGGAGGAAAACTATCCCTGATACATCTCATTACACGGTAAATACAGGTCTTGGGCAAACATTAACTATCCCGCACCAGTTCTTACCTCAAACTCAGGGTGCATGGGACCTGGCGACACATCACAGACAGCGGTTAATGGACACGAGTACGGCGTACAATCCGGAGACGGTAACCCGGATCAGGGAAGGGCCGTGCAAGGACGCTCTCATGTACGATAACCGGGTCTTCTTCTCGCGCCAAGAGGTGCTGTGCTACAAGTACCTCAGGGATATCGGCATCCCAGCCAAGAGGACGCACATGGAGTACCGCGTCGGCGGCAAGCACATTGATTTCTTCCCGCTGAAGCGGGTGTTCTGGGAGCACCACCCAATCCTGCTAAAGTTCGGAAAGGACCCGGTGAGGTACGGCGAGGAGCGCAGGGCGATCCTTGACGCCAAGGGGTACAGCCACATCCCGCTGGTGGTTTCCTGCGTCATGTTCAAGGGCCAGGAGGATACCCGGCGGAGGATGAGCGAGGTGGGCGTGGATTTCAGGACGGGAAAGGTGCCCGAGGCAGGTATAACCTACATCATAAACCAGAAAGAAGAGATGTGCATCGGGCTCCTCATGGAGCCAATGCTGTTCTAGGGCGAGAACTTGCCGCCGTCGGTGAAGGTCAGCATCAGCTTAGAGTAGAGGTCAGCGAACCCCTCGTTGGTGACGCTGCTGACCGGTATGGGATCAAAGTCCATCCCGATCCTACCTATGACCTCCATCATGTCCTGGCTCATTGACCTGTTCATGCCTGTGAGCTTGGCGTCGATGGACTCCTCAAGGGCGTACGGGTCCTCGCTCCAGCTCATGATCTCCGCCAGCTCGGCCTCGCTGAGGAGGTCCGTCTTGCTGAGGAGGTGGTACTGGGGCATGAAGAACTTTGTATTGATGGCGCTGGCCAAGAACATGTTCATGACATAGTTCAGCGGGTCCCTGCACTGCAGTCCATCAAAGATGTAGATGACGCCCTTCTCGGAGTCGGTGAGTTCCTGTGCTATCTGGGCACCGATCTCCCTGAACGCGAATAGCTCCATCTGGCCCGGCGTGTCCACCAGGCAGATATCAGGCGTGAAATCCTCGATATCGTTGCTCAGGTCCTCCACGATGCCGGCCATCATGTCATGGGCAAGCATGAGGCCGCCGTTGGGCCCCAGGCCGTACTCCTCCATGATCTCCTCCACCTTGATGTACTCCCTGACATCGACGTTGGCCGCGTACGGCAGTATCAGTGAACCGGGGTCAAGGTTGACCGCCATCACATCCTCCCTGTGGAACTCCAGGAACCGGGTGAACTTGGCGGTGAACGTGCTCTTTCCGCTGCCTGCGGTGCCGAGCACGAATATCAGGTTCAGGAGGTAAACTCCCTGAACTTTTTGTAAGCGTCCTGCATCATGAACCGCCTGGGTGGGCGCTTGAAACCATAGGCGCTGACCGCCTCTATCGGGCCACCTGCACCCCTGTCCATGGCTATCTTCAGCCCCCTGATGACATCCACAAGGACAGCGCCGCTGTTGGGCCCGTCCTCGGTACTCAGCTTCATATCAAGGACGAAATCGGACCCGCCGAAGTACTTTCCCTTGACGTAGAAGAAGCTATCCCTGCCGTTGATGAGGAAATCAACGAAATCAGCGGAGCCTGATACAAGCTCGAAATCGTATGGGACGTGCTTCTTGACCGCGTCTGTCTTGATGATCCTCTTTGTCTCCTTTGTCTTCTCCAGCGTATCGATTGACTCACCGCCACCGCCAACGTCAAGCTGGTAGCTCTTCTCGATCTTAACGCCCCTCTTGCCAAGGAACTCAAGTAGGCCGATGTGCACCGCCGTCGCGCCCATCTGGCTCATCAAGTCGTCACCTGCAACTGGCAGTCCCGCCTTCTTGAAAGCGGATGCCACCGTCAAGTCGTTTACGATGCCTGAAGGGGTGGCGTTCAGGAAGCCACAGCCCGCCTCGACTGCTGCCTCCGAGTACAGCCTGCTGGCCTTGTCAGAGCCTCCGCTGATGAGGTTGACTAGCACGTCCGCTTTCGCCTCCTTCAATACCGATGCGACATCCACGGCATCCGCCTCAGACCTCTTTATCCTGCTCATGGTTATAGCGCCCGCGATATCAGGCGAGGGCCCCATCTGGACCTTGACGCCTGTAACCGCCAGCTCGTTTATCCTCGGTGCCTTGTTCGGCTCGGCGTAGATGGCCTCGGACACGTCCTTGCCTATCTTGTTCACGTCGATATCGAACGCGGCAACCACCCTGATATCCTCAATCCCGTAGCCTCCTAGCTTCTCGTGGAGGAGGCCCAGGCTGTTCCCGTTCTCCCTGTAGTACTGTAATCCTTGCAGTAGTGAAGAGGCGCAGTTCCCGACGCCCGCTATAGCGATCCTGATCTCACCCAAATCTTTCACCGTTCATATCTACACTGGTAATGCACGAGTATAGAAGCGTAACGTTTGGGGCTTCGGGTGGCTGGTATAATCGTGATGAAAAAGTGGTGGTTTACGGACTAGGCTGATCCATCGTCCGTGTGATCATCGTCCTCATCGGAATGGTCATCCTCTGGATGATCATCCCCATCATTGAGGTGGTCGTCGTCCGGGTGGTCATCATCGTCTGGATGATCATCGTCCGGGTGGTCGTTATCAGAGTGATCTCCGTCATCTGACTCGAAATCAAAGTCTCCTCTGTCAAAGTCCTCACCAAGCCTGTTCATGGTCTCCATGAGCAGGTCCCATGCATCCTCCTCGACCTCAACGAGCTCGTCGATATCCTCGACATCCTCCAGCATGGCCTTTATCTCAGACAGCTGCTCTCCAAGGTCCAAAGTGCCCTGATCTAGCTCCCCCAGGACATCGATCTTGCTCTGGATTGCGGCTATCATCTCGTTGACCTGCCCCATGACTTCATCGAAGCTGGACTCTGGGTCAAAGCCCTGACCTGAATCTCCATTGCTTCCATTGCCGTTGTCGGACTCGTCGTCTACGGGTTCATCTTCGTCCTCAGAGTCGTCATCCCCGGTCCCGTCTTCTCCTTCGCCAGGAACATCCTCATCTGAGTCGTCCTCTCCATCGTCTGATTCAACTTCATCCTCGTCCTCCTCTTCGAGGTCCTCGGCCTCATCCTCTACCTCGTCGATTAGGTCGTCGAGATCATCTAGGAGGTCGTCCGCGTCGTCTATGAGGCCCTCTGTGGCGTCCTCGTCTCCGTCGTCCGTCCCGGTCAGAGCGTCCGCAAGCGCCTCCTCTGCGTCTATAACCAGGGCTTCCAGTCCGGTGGTGTCCACGCCCAGCTGGGCAAGCTCCACGATCCTCTCCTTGTAACGCTCCAGCTTGGACTCGTGCTTGTTGATCTCCTTGATACTCTTGATGACATCGTCATCGATCTCGTCTTCGTCGTCGCCTACGTCCCTCGATTCCTTCACTATGTCCTTCAGGTCGTCGATGACATCGTCCAGGTCCCCTTCCTCATCCAGATCGATGCCGTCAAGCCTGTTCTTCATCTCCTGGAACTGGTCGCGGATCGCGGCAGCGTCCTCGTCGGATAGATTGTACTTTTCGAGTACCCTTTCCAGCTTGGTCTCAAGGTTCAGTATCATGGACTTTGTCCTGACTATGAACTCCTCTGTCTTTTCCTTCTTTTTCTCGCTGCTCAGGCCCTGGAGCGAGCCCGTTGACTGGCCCATGATGCCGTTCGCCTCGTCAAGCAGGTCCTCTGCTGACTCGAACTCCCCCTCGTCAAGGGCTGATCTCATAGCATCCAGCTTGCCCTGCGCCTTGGCGATGAAGGCGTTTGCCTCCGCCACGTCTATTCCATGGGCCGTGAGGTCCTCAGCTATCTTCCTAAGTTTCTCAAGCCGTTCAAGGCTCCTCTCATGGGCCACGAATAGCCCGAGGAACTCTTCTGTATCATCGTCATCTGGTTCGCCCTCGTCATCGAAGACCTTGCCCGCTGCCTTGCCGTACATGTTCAACGCCTTGATTGCAGTCTTCACGGCCTCCTCGTACTCGCCAAGATCGTACTCCTCCTGTGCCTGGGTCGTCAGCTGGACGGCCTCGTCGTACGCCTCCTGGGCGTCGTCTGACACGGTTCCGCCGCCGGAACCCACGGACTCGAAGAGGCTAGTTACCTCGCCGTGGCTGTTCCCCAGCACGTTGAGAAGTGTCTCCGCCACCTGCTGGGAGGTGGACACCGGCTGGGCGGTTACCATGCCCAACCCCGCCGCCGATGATGCCACCAGCAGCGTGATCAAAAGTAACGCAGTAGATTTCCTGTACATATCATTCACTGAACTTTGATTAGATTTGATTGAATAAGAGGGACCCGCAGGAACCATCTGGAACCCTGGTTTCATTGCTCTTCCCCCTGCTCGCCTAGCTGCAGGTAGGTCTCGCGGCCCACCGTGGTGGACTGGACCAGCCCCTCGTCCTCAAGGCGCTTTATCATCCTCCACGCGCTGGATTTCGGTATATCGAAACGCTCCCTGATCTCCGTGATGAAGGCCCCTCCCGAGTCCTGGATGAACCTGAGTATGGCCTTGTCATCGGTCCTGAGGTGCGGCCTCTTCCTGAACTCCTCGTCCAGGTCCACGTCGGGCTGGACTGATTCAGGCAGCTCGATCTTGGCCTCGTGCTTTTTTCTACCCATCATGAGGAACGCCCCCGCTGCCACCAGGACGACCGCACCGCCGATGATATACGTAATGGGGACCCCATCGGGCTCCGGCTCTGCCTCCATCGCCATGGCTAAATCATACGCCTGATCAGCGTCGTCCATGGCTTTCTGGTAGTCCCCCGCAGTGTGAGCGGCCTCCGCCGAGTCAAGCACAGTCTGGGCCTCGTCCAAGTCAAGACCGAACTTTGACGCGATCATATCTTCTGCCCTGTTTATCGAGTCTAATACCTGGTTCGCTATCTCAAGGGTCGTGGATGCCTGCTCCATGGCCTGCCTTGAGAGCTGCTCCGATTGGCTGTAAAGCCCATTATCATAGGCTGCCTGTGCATCCTCAAGGAGCCCTTCAGCCTGGGGGACCACGGCCCTCAGCCCTATCTCCGAGACCTGCCCCTGTGCCTGGGTCAGAAGGATCAACGCGTTTTCCCTTGTCCCTGTTGTCCCGAGAAGGTATGAGACGCTGCTGGTACCCGCCGGCATGGTTATCACCGTATTTACATCAAGCGTCGTGATCGCAAGAGGGGTGGGCCTCAAGCCCACGAGCACGGCGTTTTTTGGTAGCGTGATTATGGAATTCGTCTCGGATTCCACCATGACCGTCCACTTGGAGCCCGTCTTGTTTGTTATGGACAGGGTCGTGTATGAGATAATTATCTGATCCACGCCCAGCCCATCCACCTCTATTCCATCCGCGTTCTCATTCCATGATAATATTATCCCGTCCGAATCGGAAGCCAGTATGCCCTCATAGATCTCGCCAATCAGCGATATGTTCAGCCTTGCGAGCGTGGGGTCCGGCTCGATGACAAGGTCGATGGATGCGCTTCCATCTGAGTAGACCTTCACTGATGTTGAGACCCCCTGGTAGTCCTGTCCATAGACCATGCCCGCCTGAATTACCAGAGACATGATGATGTACAAGGAAATTTTACTAATCTTTTTCCCAAACACGCTAAAACCCTCTCATAATCTTGAAAACACTATAATTAGTTAAGATTTAGCAGTGTATAAACTTGGACTCAATTAAACGGGTATTTTTTCGTTAAACCAGGCTCTTCATCATGATGAAGCCGTCCTCGTCGCCATAGTATGCCTCAGCTGTCCTCACGTACTGGTAGCCCCTCTTCCTGTACACTGCCTGCGCCCCCATGTTGGACTCCCTTACCTCAAGGTACGCCACATCAGCCCCGCTTTCCCGCAACCTGAGCTCCACCTCGTCCATCAGCAAAGTCCCGACCCCTCTGCCCTGATGGCCCTTCGCGACTGCGATGTTCAGCACGTGCCCCACTGTCTTGATATCCCCGACGCGACCCATCTTCTTTACCTCTCCGACGGTGTAACCGATGACCTCGCCATTCTCAACTGCCACCAGGAACATGTCCCCGGAAAGGCCCAGCATGAGCCGGAAAAAGTTCAGCGTCCATGCCGTGGGGTAGACGCTCTCCTCTATCCCGTGGATGACTTCAAGGTCATCCTCAATCACAACCCTTAGAGATACCATTTGTTCCATACACAACCCAGCTCGCTGAGCCCGCAAAGGTGAACACCGCGCAACGTAATATGTCTAACGCCGGGAGCCCATGGGCTTTGCTACCTCGATACGCTTTTATTTCGCCCTGATGGAAATATCGCTAGTGATATTATGGAACCACTGGTCCAAAGTATATTACAATTCCTCATAACTTTCGCAACTTACCTCATAACGATGGCATTTGCCGGCAGCTTCCTCGGTAGAACCTGGATGGGGACCGTAGACATCTTCCTCCACAAGATAATGAAAATCGAGGTAACGGTGGGCAAGTACGTGTACTGGAAGTACTTCTGCACCATCGCCGACCCGCCGAAGCCTGAGAACCTTGAGAAGCCCAAGAACCTCGCCGACCAGCTTTTCTGCAAGTTCCTTGACATGTAGGCAGGCTGGAAGAGGTTTTTGCCCTATTTGAGAAGGCTACCTAGTCTTGGCTCTGTCAGAATGTTCTGATTAATCGTTTGTTGTCGTCTATCCTTACGCCAGATGTCGTGAGTCTTATATACCGTCATTGCAGACTCAACGGTAAATTCATTGGATGATCAATATGAAGACAATACGACAGGTCGGGCTCGTGGGCTACGGGGCATACGTGCCCATGTACCGGCTGGAGGCATCTGAGATCAACCGCATGTGGGGCGGTTTCGGGGCCCCCGTTGAGGAAAAGACAGTCGTCGCAGTGGACGAGGACACCATCACAATCGCGGTTGAGGCGGCAAAGCAGGCCGTTTACCGCGCAAAGATCACGCCAAGCGATATCGGGGCCGTATTCGTCGGAACCGAGTCAAAGCCATACGCCGTCAAGCCAAGCGGAACAATCGTGGCAGAGGTAATAGGGGCGACGCCAAACGTCTCCACCGCGGACTTTGAGTTCGCGTGCAAGGCGGGAACAGAGGCAATGCAGGCATGCATCGCTCTCGTTGGCAGCGGCATGCACAAGTACGCCATGGCCATTGGGGCCGACACGGCCCAGGGCAAGCCGCATGACGCACTTGAGTACACGGCGGCCTGCGGGGGCGCGGCGTTCATATTCGGCGAGAGGAGCGGCGAGACAATAGCGTACCTTGAGGCATCCCACAGCTTCGTCACTGACACCCCCGATTTCTGGAGGAGGTCCAAGGAGATGTACCCGAGGCACGGCAACAGGTTCACTGGGGCTCCCGCGTACTTCAAGCACATCACCAGCGCCGGGAAGGCGCTGCTGGAGGAGACGGGTTACAAGCCCGAGGACTTTAAATGGGCTGTATTCCACCAGCCAAACACTAAGTTCCCCATCAACGCGTCAAGGATGCTGGGGTTCACCATGGACCAGATCGAGCCTGGACTTGTTGCACCCAAGATCGGTAACACCTACGCGGGCAGCACCCCCGTCGGTCTGGCGGCCACCCTGGACATCGCGGAGCCGGGTGACAAGATATTCGTGGTCAGCTACGGCTCCGGGAGCGGCAGCGACGCTTTCATATTCACGGTCCAGGACGCGATCCTGGACAAGAGGGAGGGCCCCAAGCTCTCCAGCTTTATCGACCGCAAGAAGTACGTGGACTATGCCACGTACCTGAAGCATAGGGGGCAGATAATACAATGAGAAACGTAAAGATAGCCGGGATTGGGCTGCTGAAGGTCAAGGAGTACTGGGACAAGTCCATACAGGACCTGTTCGCCGAGGCCAGCCTCAAGGCAATCAGTGACGCAGGGGTGGAGGAGATCGACAAGGTCTATGTCTCCAACATGAGCGCGGCATTGATGCAGGACCAGCTGAATACGGCTGCGTTGATGTCCGACGCGATGGGTATGCATGGAGTGTCCGCGTCTAGGGTGGAGGCGGGATCAGCAAGCGGCGGCGTCGCGTTCCACGAGGCAGTCCAGGCCGTTGCAAGCGGTTATAGCGACGCAGTCCTGGTAACGGGCGTGGAGAAGATGAGCGATATCCTCCCCGATGTCGTGACCACTGCCCTGGCCATGGCCGAGGAGCAGGAGTACACGGCGTACACCGGCGTCACAAAGACGGGCATCGCTGCCATGATTCACAGGCTGTACCTTGACATCTACGCCGAACCCGAGGAGGTCTGCATGATGGCGGTGAAGAGCCACGAACACGCCGTTGGCTGCAAGCACGCACAGTACCCTTTCAAGATGAGCATCGAGAGGGCCATGTCAAGCCCCATGGAGGCCGACCCCATCCACATGATGGAGTGCGCCGGGATAGGCGACGGGGCGGCGGCAATAGTACTGGTGCCCGCTGATGAAACGGGTGTCGAGGTTGCTGGTTCAGCCATCGCGACGGATTACACGAGCATCGCACAGAGGACGGACCCGATGGCAATGGACGCCATCAGGATCGCAGCAGATAGGGCATACAAGATGGCAGGCATCACGGCGAAGAAGGTGAGCCTCGCGGAGGTCCACGACGATTTCACCATCAACGGTGTCCTCGGTATCGAGGGACTCGGCCTCGCCAAGGTCGGCGAGGGGGCCAAGCTGGTGAGCACAGAGGAGGTTGACAGGGGTGGAAAGATTCCAGTCAACACATTCGGCGGGCTCAAGGCAAGGGGCAACCCGCTGGGCGCTACCGGGCTCTACCAGGTAGCCGAGGTGGCGTTGCAGCTCAGGGGAGAAGCGGGCGACCACCAAGTTGAGGGCGCAAAGATCGGCGTGGCCCAGAACGCTGGGGGTATGGCGTCGATTTGTGCAGTTAACGTGCTAAGGAGGGCAGGAAAATGAGCGTCCCGAGGTACTGGAGGAACGAGATCCCACGGTACCGCCTTGTAGGCGAGGAGTGCGCCGCGTGCGGCAACAAGTATTTCCCGGCGAGACCGGTTTGCAGCTGCGGCTCCACCGAGTTCAAGGGCTACAAGCTCACCCAGACGGGCGAGGTTGTCACCTGGACGGTCATCAAGAACGCGCCCATCGGTTTCGAGAAGTACACGCCATACGTGGTGGGCCTCATCGAGCTGGATGACGGCGTCAAGCTGCTTAGCCAGATAGTGGACGTTGACCCCGATGATGTATCAGCCGGTTTGAAGGTCGAGGCGTGCTTCCGCAGGGTCAAGGAGGACGGCAAGACCGGCATACTGCAGTACGGCTACAAGTTCAGGCCAGTTGTGGTCTGACCCCATCTTTTTATAACCTCTTTTACCTTTTATGGTTCTGATAACCATGGCTCCAAAGACAAAGTACGAGATCATCGCCGAGATAGCGAAGCGCAGGGGTTTCTTCTGGCCCAGTTTCGAGATATACGGCGGTATGAGCGGTTTCACCACCTATGGAGACCTTGGCACCAAGCTCAAGCGCAACATTGAGGCCCTCTGGAAGGAGTACTTTGTGCGGAAACAGGGCTTCCTTGAGCTGGAGGCACCTGTGATTAACCCGGAGCGGGTCTTCGAGGCATCAGGCCACCTTGAGAACTTCAAGGAGTACTCGGCCGAGTGCAGCCAGTGCGGCAACAGCTTCAGGGCGGACCACCTCATCGAGGACAAGACCGAGCTTGAGAACGTGGAGGCCATGGGAGGCGACGCCATCAAGGACTTGATGGTTGAGCACAAGATCAAGTGCCCCAGGTGCGGCGGCGCTCTAAAGGATCCCACGCTGATCCTCACGATGTTCAAGACCGAGATCGGGGCTACAGGCGGCGAGGTAGGTTACCTGCGCCCGGAGACTGCCCAGGCCATGTTCATGAACTACAAGCGGGGCTTTGTCCATAACCGGGAAAAGCTTCCCTTCGCCATTGTCCAGGCCAGCAAGGTCGCGCGTAACGAGATCAGCCCGAGGCGGGGGATGCTTAGGCTCAGGGAGTTCACCATTATGGAGCTTGAACTCTTCTTTGACCCCGAGAATCCGGGGTGTCCATGGTTCAACGACGTAAAGGATACCGTCGTCAAGGTCTACACCGAGAAGATGGTGGAGGACGCCGTCGAGGACCCGCTGGTGATCTCAGTTGAGGATGCCGTGAGCCAGGGTATTATCCTCACGGAGTGGCAGGGCTACTTCATGGGGTTGAGTCAAGAATTCATGACCGCCATAGGTATTCCCGAGGACAGGCAGAGGTTCAGGGCGCACCTGCCCGACGAGCGCGCCCATTACAGTGCCCAGACATTTGACCACGAGATAAAATTAGAGACCTGGGGATGGACCGAGATATCAGGCTGCGCGTACAGGACAAACTTTGACCTCAAAAACCATATGGAGGCGTCTGGCCAGAGCATGGAGGCGAGGCGAGAGGACGGGACCAAGTTCATCCCCCATGTCGTGGAGCCAAGCTACGGCCTTGACAGGCTCATGTACATCACCATGGAGAACAGCTACGAGAGAAGGGACGACAAACGGAACATCATGCACCTCCCCAAGGAGCTGGCACCTTACCAGGTGGCCGTTTTCCCCATCGTCAAGAAGGACGGCATCGCCGAGAAGGCGAAGGAAATCAGTGAACTCCTCCTGTCAAAGGGCTTCTGGGTATCATATGATCAGGGTGGAAGCATCGGCAGGCGCTACGCCAGGGTTGACGAGATAGGTACACCCCTCGCGGTCGCCATTGACTACGAGACCATGGAGAGCGGGACCATCACAATCAGGGACAGGGACAGCTGGGAACAGGTGAAGCTCAAGGTTGATGACCTCCCTGACGCGATTGGGGCCTACTTCAGGGGAGAGAAAGCCTTCCTTGAGCTGGGTGAAAAAGTGGTTAGGGATTAAACCCTACAACGTCTCGTGTTTTGCCTTCAAGATAGCTTCCACAAAGTCGTCCTGCGAGGCACCGAACACCATGAGCCCGATGGACTCGTAGGCTTTCTTTATTGTCTCAGATAGGGCTTCCTTTGTTAACTCGGTACCGACGAGGGATTCCTCTAGCTTGTCTATGGCCTCCGTGTAGGGCTGTGTGAAGAAATCGCCGCTGATGCTGATGTTCTCGATGGACTCCTCATTGGAAACTAGGAGTATCCTGATGAGCTTGCCCGCCTTGTGGATTGATTCGCTGACGACGAGTCCTCCCCTGACCTTTGTCCCGGTGGACTCTTGCTTGGCTTTCATCAGTTGGTCGTTGTCCTTGCTGAAGATCCACTTCTCCGTCTTCCGCTCCTCCACGAGCCTTTCGAGGGTCTCTTTCTCGGCATCGGTTAGCTCACCCGGGACCAGCTCGATTCCAAGCTCCTCCTTGAATCCCTCAATTATGAGCTTCTTCACCAGATCCCTGCTGGTCTCCTCGCCCGTCTGAGCCCTGATGCTGGTGATCCAGTCGCTCATGGACTCCGCCAGCTTGTCCTTGAACTTCTCGCTGGGGGCGTTGATGATCTCGCTCATGAGGTGCGTCGGTGCGTCCATTAGCAGGTCACCCGCCAGCACGTTTGCCTTCTCGATGCTGATAGCGCCGTTGCCGCTAATCTTCTTGCCGTCCACCAGGATATCGTTGGGCTGCCTGATAGTCGCGTCCAGCCCCAGCTTTTTCAGCGCGTAGACCGGTGGCTTCATGAACGTTGCATAGAACTCTGGGATGGACTTTGGGCACTCGGGGCTCGCCCTGTTGACGATGACGAAATAGTCCTGCTCCCACGGCCCGTCAAGGATGGTGCCTCCGCCTATGGTGCGCCTTACAAGGCTGAACCCTTGCTCCCTGGCGTAATCAACGTGTACCTCCTTGTCCATCAGCTGGTGGTACCCGATGTTGACGAAAGGGCTCTCCGGGTGGTTCAGAATGAGCGTGTTAGGCACATCGCCCTCGCTCACGGCGTGGCCGACAGCCTCGTACAGGTTTGTCATCGTGTAACCGTTAATGGCTCCTAGATCAAGTAGTCTCCACAAAATGATTCCTCTTACAGATGGAAGAGGTTGGATGGGGGAATATAACGCTTAGCTGGAACGGATGAGCAGCAGCTCTCCGCCGCCGATCTCGTCGATGCGCCTCTTGTAGTCGGCAAGGAAATCCTCCATGATTTTCTCGGCTGTCGCTGATGTCTCGGCCTCAAGCACAAAGTCAACCTTGATGGTATGGATCTTTGACCTGTCCGAGTCCTCAACGGGAGGGGTCGCCGCGTTCTTGATGTATATCTCGGGGTAAGCTATCTGCATCTCCCTGTAGAGGGGGAAGAAATCCTTCCAGATCATGCTTATGTTGAAAGTCCTTGCCATGAACACCGTGTTTGTCTGGTTCATGATGAGAGGGGCAACATGGGCGTCGAACATCCCCTTCAGCTCCGATGGCACGCCTGGGAGCGTGCAGATGGTCTTGCCGCCCACCTCAACCTCCATGCCCACAGCGAACCCAACGGGGTTCTGCATCGCGTTGCTTCCCTCTAGTATCCTGGCCATGCGCCTTCCCCTGTCGATTGAGCCCTGATCTGTGATGCCCCTCTTCCTGTAAACGGCCTCGATCTTTGCCGCTCCCTCCTGATCGATGACGGTGCCCTGACCGAGGGAAGCCCCTATGCTGTCAACCGTGATATCGTCCGCGCTGGGTCCAAGCCCACCCGAGAATATGATGAAGTGTGCGTCTCTCTTCAGGGCGTCCTGCAGCGCCGAATCAATTAACTCGGCCTCGTCCCCGATCATGGTGACCCTGCGGAGCCTAGCGCCCATCTCGGCCACCCTTTTTGCTATCCAGTTGCTGTTGGTGTCTATTATCCTGCCGAAGATGAGCTCGTCGCCCGTTGCGATGATCTCGACCTTGACGCTACCAGTGGGCTTCATACGCATATTCCCAGCAATACTCGCTTATACGCCTTTTCCAACATATCAAGTCAGCCTTATATTTCCCGTGTCAACAAGACCTTGGATTAGGATGACAGTTGAAAACTGGACCATCGAAAAAGCGCTGAAGACTGGCGCAGAGATGGAGTTAGAGAGCTATAATTTATACACGAAGACCGCTGAGACGGTGAAGTACCCAGGTGCTAAGAAGCTTCTCAGCGAGATCGCCGAGGACGAGAAGCGTCACAGGGACTATTTCTTGAAGGGACTTGAGGACCCCGCAAATATCCAGGCGAGGACGCTGCACGAGGAGATTCCGGACCTGAAGATCACGGACCAGCTCGTGAACGTTCCACTTGACGCCGATGCAGATTATCAGACTATCCTGATATTCGCAGCCCAGAGGGAGAAGGCCACCCACGACTTTTACGTGCAGATCGCGCAGAAGTTCAAGGAGACGGAGTGGGGTAAGATGTTCAACAACTTCGCTACAGAGGAGCTTCGCCACAAGTACCTGTTTGAGAAAGAGTACGACGATGTTGTGCTCGCGGAGAACTAGTTTCTCTTCAACATTTCTTGCCCAAATATCTTAAAACCAAGTTAGGTAACTATTCGATTCAATGTACCCTCAATCCTTCTCCCTAGACGATGGGACCCCCGTTAGTTTCAAGGAGGAATCCCCGGAAGACCTGGAGTCAGTGTGGGGGCTTTACTCCACCCTTGGCAGCGAGAGCAGGAAGACTTTGCCGCCGTTTAACAGGAAGCTGATTGAGCTATGGTCAAGGAGTCTCCCTGATTACACGTTCAAGCCCGTACTGGCGACAGTTGACGAGGGAGGCGTTGAGCGGGTCATCGGCAGGGCATCCCTGACCCATGACGCATCCCCGGCGTCGAAGCACAGGGCGGAGCTGGGCATCGTTGTACACGATGACTACCAGGGAAAGGGCGTCGGGTCTAACCTGGTGCTCTTCATGGTCCACGTTGCGAGGTCCAAGGGCTTGAAAAAGCTTACACTTGATGTGTTCGCTGATAACCCACGCGCTTTACACGTTTTCGAGGCGTGCGGCTACGTCAAGGAGGGTTTGTTCCCCGACCATTACTGGTTCAGGGGAGGATACCACGACATAGTCCGGATGGGCCGCGTGTTATAGCTTGTATCAAGTAACCTGACATGAGGGAAAAAAAGGTGCGCATACTTGGTACCGGGTGGCAAATAATAGGTTACTCTGATTATACGCGCGCGCCTGCCACTGGTACTAACGAGAAAAAAAATATTTGGTAACGTTATGTGTAAGTGGCGTGCAATGACCAATGTTGTTGCTGTCCCCGAGTACTCAACATTCTCTTTTCCCTGTTAATATTTTTTTAACATTTTTTGCAATTAGTTTGAATTATCGGTTATTCTGAAAGGTTGTATTGATCGATTAAACTTAGTACTTTTTGGCCATTTCTCCCTATTTTTCCTTATTCATACAATAATTATCATATTTACCGTACTTACACTGGTTATTTATACTATAATTATCGCTTTCCCCTTGGTTATTAGTATGGAAAATACCAACATGACCATTGTTGCAGCAGTGCTAGTCGTAGGGCTGCTAGTAGGGGCCGGAGTCGGCTACTACATGGCACCCTCAGACGCCGGTGACGGCGCAGACGGCAACGTTGTAACAGTGTCGAAAAATCCATTAGAAGGAAAAACCATTCAAATCGGTAACATCGTAGCATCGACTGCCGGACTTGAAACCGCAGTTCCCCAATATGAAGAGATTGTAGCGGGGGACATCAATGAGCTCCTAGAGAAGTTGAATTATGATATTGATCTAGAGTTCCTCATTGACACGGCAGACGGTCAGGCAGCGATCCACCTAGAGAAGGTCCAGAGCTTCAAAGCAATGGACGTATCTATCTTCATCGGCGGTGGATGGTCAAGTCAGGCACAGGCCGCATTGAGCTATGTGAATGACAACGACATGCTGATGATTAGCTCAAGCAGCACTTCACCACTTCTCGCAATCGAGAACGACAGGCTGTTCAGGACTTGTCCTACGGACCTAGTCCAGGCACCTGCAATCGCAGAGATGTGGTCAAGCTGGGGCGTTGATGCAATCCTCATTCTTCAGAGGGGCGATAGCTGGGCAGACGGGATCTACAACGTCCTCCTGCCAGAGCTTGAATCCAGGGGAATCGAGGTTATCGAGCGCGTCAGGTATGCAGCTGAGGTCACTGAGTTCAGCAGCTACCTAGCCACTATGGACCGCCTCTTAGGTGATGCCATCGAGGAGTACGGTGCTGAGCGCGTAGGCGTTCAGACCATGTACTTCGACGAGGGCGTAGTTCTAGTCTCACAGACTGGCGACTACCCAAACACCAGGGGCGTTATCTGGATGGGCACCGAGGACTCGGGCAGAAGCCAGAGGATGAGGGACGACGGCGGCGGAATGCAGCAGGCTCTTAGGGGCTTTAGCTCACTGATGACTCCAGCAAAGAGCTGGAAGTGGATCGAGCTGGAAGATGAGTATTACTCACTAGTGCAGCAGACAGCAAGCTTCTATACCGCAACAGGTTACGACGCAGGCTGGTCACTGGCACTGAGCGTACTTGAGGCAGGAAGCATCGACGCAAACGATGTTGCACCTCTCTGGCCAGACGTTCCACGGAACTACTTCGGCGCATCAGGATGGGTTGACCTAGACGAGAACGGTGATAGGAAGCCAGGTATCTTCGATATCTGGGGCTTTACCGACGACAACAGTTTCACTGACTGGGGCCAGTACAACGGCATCGAGATCAGTGTTACTTGGGACGACGCGAAACTAGCAGCATCTGGTATCGTTCGTCCTGGTCCAAAGTAAAACTTCTATCTACTCTTTTTTTTAATTATTCTAAAGCACAGCTACATTGTTCAATTATATTTCCTAAGAAATCATCCAAAGCCTGATAATAGTGACTTTATCAAGCTCCCGTAGAACAATAAGTTGATAGAAAACCCCTAAAGGGGCTAGAAAATCAGTGAAAGATTAGGAGTGGTCATAGACACCCGGCGAGGTCTCACGTAGCCTCGACGCCAGGAGCGTGATTGGAACCGCTATTATGACGCAGGCGATCCCGACGGCTGGGAACCCAAAGTTCTGCGCCAGGTATCCTCCAAGCACAGGGACTATCAGGCTGCCGGCCCCACCGATTAACTGGCTGACCCCCATCATCTGCCCCATTGACGTGGGTGGCGTGCTATCCCCCAGCATGGCCGTGGTGGCAACGTTGTTGATGCTCCACCCCAGCCCCACGAAGAACAGTCCCGCGGTCACGACCACGTACTCAGAGGTCAAGGGAGTCAGGAACCCGCTTACAGCCAGGATGGCACTCCCGACGTACATCATCTTTTTCCTGCCCATCCTGTCAGCAAGCCTACCAAAAACCGAGCTGAACCCGAACATGCCGAAGACGTGAAGGCCGATGCAGATGGAGATCAGTGTGACGCTGTACCCGTTCTGCCTCAGTATCAGCGCTGAGAGCGACATCACCATGCTCATTACGGCGAAGCTCAGCGCGTTGTTGGCCAGGGATATCTTGACTGGGAGGCTTCTCAACAGCTCGCTGATCTTGACCTTGCTCTGCTCAACGGCCTGTTTTCCCTTTGATACGGCCTCGCCTGGGTAATGGTCAGTTATATTCCTCGCTATCTCCAACGGGTCAGGCTTGATCATGTAGATGAGTATGCCGCTCAGCACCATCAGGAACGGAATAATCAGCCATGGTAGGGCCAGCTCGTCCAGCCCGTGGCTCGACGCGTATTTGCTTGTCGCCCAGACAAGGAGGGGGGAGCCAATGGAGCCGAGGGATGTCCCCGTCATCACGTACCCCATGCCCTCCGCCTTGAGGCGTCGGGGGTACATGTCGATAGCGGCAACCGTGGTCTGCCGGAGGGCACCGAGGCCAAGCCCATTGATGACCAGGCCGGCCACGAACACTGGGAGGCTGATGGATACAACGCTGAAGTAGATCAGCAGCGAGCCAAAACCGCAGAGGCCGACGCCCAGGATGAGGACTGACTTCCTGCCACGGCGGTCCGCCAATATGCCAGCCGGATACGACATGAGGGGGCCCGCGATCCTCCCCACGCTAAGGGTCGCCCCGATGAGCGCAAGCACGTCGGTGAACCTCAGCATGATTAGTGACCCGAGGCTGGGTACCAGCTGGAAGCCCGTTGCGACGAGCGCCTGGACCAGTGCCAGGTAAAGTGTGTTTCGTTTGATATGCGGTGGTATGCCTGTTTTTTGCTCGGTCATAAGTAAGCTTCCGTTACCCCACTGAACCAGCACGGTTAGATAAATACCCGATTGTGAACTCTCGTTGGAACATAAATCAAAAAAGTTTTGTCTATCATTGTTGGAGATAATAAAAGGATTTAGCAGTGTCCGAGCAGATGCTCGGCTTCCCTGCTTCGCCTGAAGACGATATAGTCCTTGTACCCCAGAGCCTCTGCCTTGGTCTGCCTGCCAGTGGCGGTCTTGACGATCATGTCATAGATGCGGCCGCCCACGCTGCTGAGGCTCTCAGCCCCGTCCAATATGGTCCCCGCGTTGATGTCTATGTTGTCTGACATGTTGGCGTAGGTCGTCGGGTTGCCCGTTATCTTGATGACAGGCGCGATGGCGTGTCCCGTGGTGCTTCCCCTTCCGCTGGTGAAGCAGACAACCTGGGCCCCCGCGGCAACCATGTGTGTGACGCTTGGCACGTCCCAGCCTGGGCCGTCCATGAGGTACAGCCCTGGCTTCTTCGGGGTGTCGAACCTTTCCCAGTTGTTGTACAGGACGCCCTGGATTGGCTTTGTACCACCCTTGACTACCGCGCCGAGGCTCTTCTCCTCGATGGTGGTCAGGCCGCCGTCAATGTTGCCCTTGCTCATCCACCTGCTGCTGATGCCCATGGCCTTCTGGCGAGCCATCTGGGTCTCGATGATATCGTAGATGGCGTCGGATGTCTCCTTGTTGACCGCCCTGCTGGCCAGGATGTGCTGGGTCCCAGTCATCTCCTGGGTCTCGCCGAACATGACAGTCCCTCCTTCCTCGATGAGCTTGTCAGCTGCAACTCCCACCGCTGGGTTTGCCGCGAGACCGCTCGATGCGTCGCTTCCGCCGCACTCAACGGCCAGGATCAGCTTGCTCAACGGGAAAGCCTCCCGTTTCTGCTCGGCAATGTCCTGCTTCATCTTCTGGAGTATGCGCACTCCCTTGGCGTGGGTCTTGATGGTGCCGCCCTCCTCCTGGATGGTGAGGTTGAACACTGGCTTGCCGCTGGGCTCGATCTTCTCCATAAGGATGTCCCCCGTCAGGGTCTCGCATCCAAGGCCGAGGATCAGTATACCCGCAACGTTGGGGTTCAACGCCGTCCCCGCCAGGTTGTGGATCAGCATGGCGTCATCCCTGCAGCCGTAGGTCTGTGTGATGGCCACAGAGCCCTCCACCTGTTCCGCTATCTTCTTGGCCGGCTCGTAGCTGCAGTCCATAGTTGACAGCACGAGTAGGTGGTTCCTTACTCCGACGGTGCCGTCAGGTCGCTCGTACCCGTAGAACTGCGCCATTAGGTAACCCCCCTGATCTCTGGGCCCTCTGTATGCATGTTTGCGCTGTTGACGTTGTGGGTGTGAAGCCACTCCCCGACCTTGACCTCCTTTGAGGCGACGCCGATTACCTGACCGTACTTTACAATCTTGTCGCCCGCCTTGAGGTCAGTTAACGCGATCTTGTGGCCGAAGATTATCCTCTCTACTGGCTTTGCCTTCAGCACGACGTCCCCGTCGGGGCTCAGCACCTCGACCTCCTCGCCTGCCTCGACGATGCTCGTGGCCGTTGCCACGTTGTCCTTTGCATCGATCTGTATAGCCTTCTTTGACATGATAGGGAAATAATCGGTGCGCTGATATTAAAGAGATAAGAAAAGGGGGGTTTACCAGTGAACTGGGTTCTCTGGGATACAGCTCGTGCCGTCAGGGATGACCGCAACCCTGCTGCCCGCTCCGTGATGGTTCTTGAGCTCCTCGATGACCTCGTCCCACTTCCTGATCCACACGACCTCCTCAAGGTCATGCCTCCACAGGAAGCTCTTCAGGGGGTAGTCTCCGAATATGATCATCCTCTTGCCCTTGAGCACCCTTCGCTTGGCCGGGTTCCACAGGCAGGCCCCTACCTCCTTGCCGTGCCTGTTGAAGAGCCAGTGGTTGATATCCCCGTCGGGGTCGTCGTTGACCATGACTATGGTCCCGTCATCGGTCACGCTGTTGTACATGGGCCAGAGGCTCAGGTAGGGCTCGTTCTCCCTCATGTAGGCACCAGCGACAACGATGTCCGCCTGGGGGTTCTCCGTCCTGTGCCATTTTAACACTCCAGCGCCTGCCTTGCGCTGTGTCTTGACAAAGTCTCCCGCGTATAGCTCAATGGGGTCTCTTTGCATGTTGAGCACTGTGTCAATCTTGTAGTCGAGGCCCGCCATCCTGGCTGCCTCCTCCATGTCAGTCCTCATCCTGTTGTCCTCGTTCATGAGGTAACCGGTGGACTTGCAAGGCGTCAGTCCGGGCCCGAAGCCGCCGATGTCGCCGTGGTTGTACTTGATGGTCTCCATGCCCGCTACGCCGGGGCTGATCATCTTGCCGCCGCCGCTGAGGCCCGTGAGCCTGTGGAACAGTACCGTGCCGACTCCGATCTTCAGGTCGCACGCCATGACCTCGCTGTTTACCCAGACGGGTGTGCCCAGCTCGGTCTTTCCCAGGTAATCAAGGATATCGTAGGGGTTGTGGTTGTAGACGGCGTAGTTTGACACGATCTCGTCGCCCAGCTTCTTTACGAAGTCCCTCCTGCCGTAGGTTCCGTGGGTGCCAGGTGCGATGATGAACCTGATGTTATCCTCCGGGATGCCCGCCTTGTGAAGCGTATCGAGTATGAACGGCGTGTACTGGAAGGTCTTGGTGGGCCTCGTCATGTCGTCGAAGATGATGACTACCTCCTCGGCGCTCTCTGCGAGCTTTGAGAGAGGCTTCTGGCCTATCGGGTTATTGATGGCCGCCTTGATCTGCTCCGGTGTCATGGGAGTTGCGTCCTCTGATGCGACCTTGCACAGGTGCACCTTCCACTCCTCGGGGAAGGATAGCTCAAGTGGCTTGTCGTCGTACCAGCAATGATGGGGAATATTGACCTTGGTCAAATTAATCAACAAGACTTTGGTTGATTGCACTAATATAATGTATGCGAAATGTGAGAAGGTAGAATATTTACTCCCGCCTGATTGATTTTCATATACTAGTTACCCCATACACTATGTGAGATGGCTGGACGGGAATCCCTTTTTCAATCGCTGAGCCACGAGATACGCCAGTCAATCCTGGTCATGCTGAGCGGTGAGCCCAGGACGTACACGTACCTCCTTGAGGAGCTAGGGGTCGAGTCGGGGCACCTTGCGTACCACCTCAGGCAGATGGGCGGGGTCGTGGAGAAGGACGGCGACGGCGTCTATCGTTTGACCGACCTCGGCAGGGAGGCGTACCTCTTCCTCAAGGACAAGACACCGGGGCAAGAGAAAGCGTCCAAACGCAGGATAGTCAGCAACGGGGTCATCCTTCTCCTCATCCTGGTCACGGTATCCTCCGTGATAATATTCAATCAAACAGACCTGACGGAGCTTTACAACGAGTTCTACCTGGGCGAGGCTGTTGTCCAACTGGACCGCTCCCTCCTCACCGCGTACGAGGTATTCGACCAGCAGGGCGTCAGCCGGTCTACGTGGACTGATATGGTGTTCACCCTTACCCGGCTCAAGGACAGCCTGGAAAGGCTGGATGAATCAGTAATCGATTGCACCCACGAGGTGACCCTGATGCGGTTCTATATCGATGAGTTCACAGATGTGATGCTGAGCGGAGACGATGAGTACCCTGGGCTGGCCATAGAGCACAGGCCCCTAATCAGGGAGTACCACTCGCTCCTCGTGGACCTTGAGCCACGCCTTCGAGAGGCTTTGTAAGGAATAGCGTACACTAGGTCACTTGAATAATGCCTTCGGGTATGCCGCCTTTTCTCCCAGCCACTCCTCGATCCTGAGTAGTTGGTTGTACTTTGCCGTCCTCTCGCCCCTGCACGGTGCACCTGTCTTGATTTGGCCGCAGCCCAGTGCCACGCTGAGGTCCGCCACGAAGGGATCCTCGGTCTCGCCGCTCCTGTGGCTGGCCATCACGTTGTAGCCGTTGTCCATGGCCAGCTTGGCCGCCTCCAGTGCCTCCGTGAGGGTGCCGATCTGGTTCACCTTCCAGAGCAGGGCGTTACACGCCCCCATGTCAATCCCCTTCTGGAGCCGCTCAGGGTTTGTGACGAACAGGTCATCCCCCAGCACCTGGATGTCAACCGCCTCGGTGATGTCGACGAACCCCTGGTAGTCCTCCTCCTCAAGGGGGTCCTCGATGCTTGATATGGGGTACTTTTCCACGAGATCAACGTAGACCTCGATGAGTTCGCCTGTGCTGATCTCCTTCCCCCTGTAGTTGTAGACGCCCTCGCCCACGAAGAAGCTGCTTGCCGCAACATCCGTTGCCAGCGTCACCTTGTCGGCGTAGCCCAGCTCCTCCGCTGATGCCATTATTGCCTCTATGGCCTCCTCGGGCGTGTCCATGGGGGGGCTGAAGCCGCCCTCATCCCCCACGTTGATGGCGTTCTTGCCATAGTCCTCCAAAAGCTTGCTTTTCAGGGTCTGATAGATCTCGCTGCCCATCCTCAGCGCCTCGCTGAAGCTCTTGGCCCCCGTCGGTGCGACCATGAACTCCTGGAAGTCAAGCTGGTTCCCGGCGTGCATCCCGCCGTTGACCACGTTGAAGAACGGCACGGGGAGGACGCTGGCGTCGGGGTTGATGTACTCGTACAGCTTGATGCCCTTGGACGCCGCGGCTGCCTTGGCTGACGCGATGCTCACGCCCAGGATTGCGTTTCCACCCAGCCTACTCTTGTTATCGGTCCCGTCCAGCTCGATCATCAATGCGTCCAGCTTTGACTGGTCAGTAACGTCGTAGCCCCTCAGCTTGGGTAGGATCTCGTCCTTGACCCCCCTCACCGCCTTTGAGACGCCCTTCCCGTGGAACCTTTTACCCTTGTCCCTGAGCTCTACCGCTTCGTATATCCCCGTGCTGGCCCCGCTGGGCACCGCCGCCCTGCCAAAGAAGCCGTCGTCCGTGGTGACCTCGACCTCTATGGTCGGGTTGCCTCTGGAGTCAAGGATCTCCCTGGCGTGAATGTGACTGATATTCCCCATGCTGTTTCAGGTGGGGAGATGATTGATGGTTTAAAAAAGACTATCTACTGGATGGCCTTGGTTATGTCCTCGG
>CAYLJH010000009.1:0-22087 GCA_964383685.1 uncultured Candidatus Bathyarchaeia archaeon
GTTTAGACCCATCTCGTCCTTAACAGTCTCAGCTATCTCAAGGACGTTTGTCCTGTCCCACGAGCCAATGTTATAGATGTCCACCTGGTTGCCCCTCTCTATCCCCTTCATGATACCCGAGACACAGTCATCGACATAAAGGTAGGACTTGGACTGGGAGCCGTCACCCAAGACCTCAAGCTCGCCTGGGCTGGCCCTGAGCTTGTGGACGAAATCATAGATGACGCCGTGGTTGCTCCTTGGCCCCACAACGTTTGCGAGACGGTAGATGATGGCTCGGAAGCCGTACATCGAGGCGTACGCCGTTAGGAGAGCCTCGCAGGATAGCTTGGATGCGCCGTAGAGCGATATGGGCACAAGCGGGCCATAGTCCTCCCGCGTTGGGATGGTCTCGGCCTCACCGTAGATGGTGCTTGAAGATGTGAACGCGATGAACTTTTGTTCTCCGCTCCGCCTCATGGCCTCCAGCAGGTTGTAAGTCGCCTCGATGTTCTGCCTGAAGTGATCCTCTGGCGAAGCGTTCTTGGCGTTGACCTCGGGGTTGGCGGCAAGATGGTAGACCTCGTCGCATCCCTTTAGAGCACCGTCAAGGGCGGTCCTGTCCAGCAGGTCCACCTCTACGAGCTCCATCTTAGGGTCATCGCTCCACTGTGCCAGGTGTTCCCTGCTTCCGGAGGACAAATTATCGATCACGCGTACCTCCTTGCCGTCATTGATGAGACGGTCTACGAGGTGGCTTCCGATGAACCCAGCCCCACCAGTCACAAGTGCCTTCAATTTAATCAAATCATGAGGGAGCCATGTCCCATATGAGGTTAACGCGGACGCTGTTGCCCAGACATACCGGGGAACACGAAGAAGAACAGCTGGAGCAAGAAAAAGACCAGTAAGGCCGAGAGATATATCATCAAACCATTCATTGTCAACGGAACGGTCCTCAGCAGCACGCCGAGCCCCAATCCCGCTGATCCGTTCACTATATCTTTGACTGCTTTCATTGGCCGTAGCTTGAGGACGTACCTGACGACACCGGAGATTATCCCCCACACGCCCATGGTCATGAGGAACCAGTAAAAGGCGGTGAGAAGGTTAGCCGGTGGCTCGTTGAATCCAATATTTGCGAATGAGATAAGCCACCCCAATACCTCAGCGGGCAGACTGGGGGTGTTCAGAATGATTGTCGCCACCACCACGAATAGGACGCCGAGGTTCAGGGCAGATATAGGGTCAAATGTAGGCAGTAGATCAACGGGGATTATCTCTCGCCCATTCTCCCGCCTTCCACGAGGCATGGATACGAATGGAATCCATATCCCCGAGCCGCTGTAGGCCACGTATGTCCCGCTGACTTTGTCCATGTACTTGTCACGTGGGTCAACGGATGAAATGACTCCGACCAGGAAATCGAATAGGACAAGAACCCAGTGAGCCTTTGACAGGTTCCTAATCGTCACTGCCATCAAACCGGGGTTCTTCTCCCTCCTGTTCACCACCTTAAGCCCGAGTATCTGTTTCCCGAAGGTAGACCCGTAGACGTACTCGGTTATAACCGAGTACACGACTTGCCAGCCCCAGATAGAAAGGTGCAGCCCAAACGCCCTTCCACGCCCATTCGCTGCCGAACAGGGAGCCTATTAGCAAGGGGAAGTACGCGAAGATTGATAGCAAGAAACCAAAGACCGCGATTATGAAGGCGTCGATGATGTACGCGAAGAGCCTCATGGCCCAGAAGCTCTGGAGCCTAAAGTCCCGCACCAGAATCTCGAAGCCGTCCTGCCTGACAGTGTTGACCACGGACCTCCCGCACTTGAAACAGTATTGGTCCTGGTCACCGTTGTACTCCCCGCAGTATTGACAGCGCGACATCGCTAACGATATTATTTAAAGAAGTGAGATTTAAGGTCTACTCGGAGTCGAATTTCCATTTCAGCATGAGCATGCTGCCAAGTGCTTTGACAACCCCTGGGTGAGAAGTCAAAGCCGCCTCCCTCAGGAAGAAGGGCACACCCTCCTCCTCAACCAGGAACAGAGCTCTACCGCCAAGTTCGTGGTCCATGACGCAGCCCCTGATCTCCACCTCAGGACTGTATTTTATCTGTGCCCCCTCGCCAAGAACATCCTTCAAAGCTAAGAGGTTAACTTTCTGTTTCGCAGCGTCATCGTCGCTCAGGGAACCGGGCTCCCTCATCAGAACCTTGATATCAACGCCCTTACTGACCCCCTCCTCAAGGTCTTCCTTAACCTGTTCGATATACTCCATGGCACGAGTTGAAATTATCAGGGTCTTCTCAGCGTTCCTGTACATCTTGCGGGTCTCTTCCATCGAGACATGGCCCACGCTGACTATCCTGATCAACCCGGTCCTAACCTCGCCTGTACCCGCCTTCATGAATATCTGAGATGCCACGTCCTCGAAGCCATCCCGGTAATCCTCAATAACAGTGAGCTGCTGCCTGATCTCGTAGCGTGAAGCCGAGACAAGGGCATCGGCGATCTCAGTAGGGGTCAGGGGAGAATAGAGAGCGGGACGCCCTGGCCTCACTATGAGCAGCCCCTTCTGGCTGAGCTCATCCAGCACGCCGTATATCCTCGCGTTTGGCACTCCGCTGGCCTTGCTGAGGTTCGTCGCTTTTGTCTCGCCCAGGTGGATGAGGTGCGCGAGGGCAGATGCCTGGTACTCGTTGAGCCCCATGTTGCTGAGTGTAAATTTTAGCTGCGTTACTTGGCGTTCCATAACATTTCTGCTCCAGCAGTGTATGTCTAGAGTACTTAACATAACTTTATAAGAGATAAACTTACTATCGCAGAGTAGTAACAAATATTAGGTTTCAATTAGGAGACAAATATCAATGAAAGTAATGATTATGGGAATGGACGGCTACCTCGGCTGGCCACTTAGCATGTACCTCACGGAAAGGGGGCACGAGGTGAGCGGCGTAGACAACATGACACGCCGCAAGACCGTGGCAGAGATAGGCAGCTGGAGCGCAACCCCGATAAAATCAATCGAGGAGAGGCTGGACGCGTACAAGAAATCATCTGGTAACGACCTCACGTTCTACAAGGGTGACCTCATGGAGTCAAGCTTCGTGGACCTGGTGATAAGGAAGGAGATGCCAGAGTGCATCGTCCACCTTGGTGAGATACCCAGCGCACCCTACAGCATGATGGATGTCAACCACTGCAACTATACCCAGATGAACAACATGGTGGGACACAACAACATCCTGTTCGCCATGAAGGAGCACGTTCAAGACGCACATCTCCTGAAGCTGGGCACCATGGGCGAGTACGGCACGCCCAACGTCGATATCCCGGAGGGCTTCTTTGAGATCGAGTACAGGGGCAGGAAGGACAAGCTACCCTTCCCACGTCAGCCGGGCAGCTGGTACCACCTGTCAAAGGTCCACGAGACATGGAACCTAATGTTCGCAAACAAGATATGGGGTATCAGCGCCACGGACGTTATGCAGGGAGTTGTTCACGGCCTGAACACCCCTCAGATGGTCAACGATGACCTCATCACGAGGTACGACTTTGACGAGGTGTTCGGCACCGCAATCAACAGGTTCTGCGCCCAGGCAGTTGTGGGCCACGATTTGACCCCATACGGCAAGGGCGGCCAGACAAGGGGCTACCTGGCCCTACGTGACAGCATGCAGTGCTTCACCATCGCAATCGAGAACCCACCGAAGAAAGGAGAGTACAGGGTCTTCAACCAGTTCCAGGAGTGCTACAGCGTGAACGAGCTGGCCGAGAGGGTCAGCAAGGTCGCCCAGGAGTACGGACTGGAGGGCAAGATATGGAACATCCCCAACCCAAGGGTGGAGGCAGAGGAGCACAGGTACAAGCCCGACATGAAGCACCTGCCGGACCTGGGCTTTAAGCCAATCAACACCCTCGAAGAGGAGCTTCACATCACCATCCCCAAGCTCGTGGAGTACAAGGACAGGATCGAGGCGAAGCGCGAGTCCATCATGCCCAAAATCAAGTGGTCCGCTTAAACCACTATTTATTATCTTTCTTCATTATATCTTCAACGAACCAGATTGACCGATGAACCAGTTGATGGACGTTTAACGGTCACGGTGGTCATACCCGCGTACTTTGAGGAAAAGACCATCGGATCAATTGTTGAGAGATGCCTGCCTTTCGCTGATGAGGTTCTCGTGGTCAACGACGGGAGCACCGATGATACACTGAAGGCTGCACGTGCTGCAGGGGCCAAAGTAGTGGATTTATATGAAAACATAGGAGTTCTGGGGGCAACGCAAGTCGGGTTGAGGGAGGCGTCGGGAGACATCATCGTGACTCTGGACGCGGATGGTCAACATGACCCGGCAGATATCCTGGAGGTCATAAAGCCGATTCTTGATGGAAAGGCGGACATGGTTATGGGAGTCAGACCTAACTTCCCATACTTCAGCGAGAGGGTTCTGACTTGGCTAACAAGCCTGAAGGTGCCTGTAGGCGACGCGTCAACGGGTTTCAGGGCAGTGACCAGGAGTATTGCAGGGAAGATGGAACTCCACGGCCGATGTATGTGCGGCACCTTCGTGCTTGAGGGCGCGAGGCACGGGGCCAGAGTAACCAGTGTACCAATTTCAGTTCGTGAAAGGGGGGATGGGGACCGGCGGGTCCAGACTGAACACATCGCCCAGTTCTTCATAGTGATGAGGTCCCTGTTTTGGTAATGTTTTTAGGTATGGGGTATAGTTTTGGGATTATATACAGAGAGTGTTGGTATGAGTAAAGGAGTTACTGTTTGGTTCACAGGTCTTCCGTGCAGCGGAAAGACTACTATCGCTGATAGGCTAGGCGAGGTCCTACTTGAGAGGGGCGAGAAGATGGAAAGGCTCGATGGGGACACCGTGAGGAAGGGACTCACTAGTGACCTGGGCTTCAGCAAGGAGGACAGGGCAGAGAACATCAAGCGGGTGACTTTCGTCGCCAAGCTGCTTACAAGAAACGACGTAAAGGTACTGGCCACTTTCGTGTCACCGTACATCGACAGGCGTCAGAAGACCCGCGAGGAGATTGACGATTTCATGATGGTCTACGTAACGACACCCGTCGAGGAGTGCATCAAGCGGGACGTCAAGGGCATGTACGCCAAGGCTCTCGCTGGCGAGATCAAGGGCTTCACAGGGATCGATGACCCATACGAGGCACCGGCGGACCCTGAGCTCATTGTCGACACCGACAAAGAGACCGTCGAGGAGAGCGTACAAAAAGTTCTCGCTGAGATGGATAAAAGAGGGTACCTCTAAAAAATTTTTAAATTATTACTCAACCACGATCATGGTCAAGGTCGATCTAACGTGGTTCAGGCGACGGATCTTTGTCGTGATTGTGTCCTTGAGATTCTGCATTGTTTCAGCCTCAAGCCTCACGACATAATCGTATACCCCGTACACGCCGTAGACGTCTTTGACTTCCTCGATGCCCCTAAGCGCCTCGGCGACATCGGTTCCTTCACCTAAATCCGTGTTGATCAGAACGAATGCTGTGCTTACCATATACACCAATGGTTCGTTATCGTGACATGTTTTAACGTTTTCGAACGTTTTTATGGGTAATACAATACAGTATATACTAAAACAGGGTACAGCCATCGAAATCAATGAAAATAATCGACATACAACGAAGTTTGAAACGTCACAACATTTATTGCGCCTAGAAAAAAAAGGTAAATGGTTACTTTGCCACTTTCCCGTAAGATAGCAGTGATAGGAGCCGGGATGACCAGGTTCCACCACAAGATCCACGCAGAGAAACAGAGCAGGGAGATGTTCACCGAGGCGGCCATCGAGGCAGCGGATTCGGTTGACAACGGGTTCAAACTCAAGGACGCCGATGCGCTCTACCTAGGCTACTTCAGCAGCGACAACTTTGAGAAACAGGCACACACATCCGCTTTGATGGCTGACTGGATAGGTGTTAACCCCATCCCGACGGCCCGCGTTGAGGCGGCGTGTGCCAGCAGCGGTGTCGCCATGAACACGGGAATCATGGCTATCGCATCGGGCCTCTATGATGTTGTCATCGTCGGCGGCGTCGAGAAGATGAGGACGCTTGGGACGGGGGACGTTACAAACACACTAGCCATGGCCGCTGACGCCAGCTACGAGGTCGCCATGGGCTTTACGTTCCCTGGGCTGTACGCGGTCATGACTGCAGCTCACTTCCACAGGTACGGCTCGAACTGGGAGCAGCTGGCGGATATCGCGATCAAGAACCACGAGAACGGGAAGCTGAACCCGAAGGCCCAGTACCAAGAATCAATCATGGATATAGCGTTGAAGCTGGGGGCTAGGAAGGGGCTGACGTTCGGCGACGAGATGGATTTCCTGAGGTCGGACCTGAACGCCATGGTCGCGGAGCCGCTGAGGCTCTTTGATTGCTGCCCCATATCGGACGGGGCCGCCATGGTGATCTTGGCGTCTGAGGAGGTGGCGAGGAAGTACACAGACACACCCATCTGGGTCAAAGGCATGGGTCAGGCATCAGACACAATGGCCCTCCATGACCGGGATGATATCACATCGCTAAAGGCGACAAGGCTCGCGTCAAGGCAGGCATACGATATGGCGGGGATAAACGCGGGGGACATCAGCTTCGCGTGCGTCCACGACTGTTTCACAAGCGCAGAGATGATGGCGACGGAGGACCTTGGCTTCTTCAAGCCGGGTGAGGGAGGGAAGGCGGCATCCGAGGGCAGGACCGCCCTGGACGGCGAGATACCAATCAACACAGATGGCGGTCTGAAGGCCAAGGGCCACCCCGTTGGGGCGACCGGGGCTGCCATGGTGGTGGAAGTGTTCAAGCAGCTCAGGGGCGAGGCCGGGGCTCACCAGCTGAGTGACCCTGTTTATGGACTAGCCCATAACGTGGGGGCTGCAGGTGCGACGGTCACGGTGCAGGTTTTTGGGAGGTAAGACGATGTCTGATTACTTGGTTTCAAAGTTCTGGGAAGGGGTCAACGATGAGGAGCTCAAGGGATGCGAGTGCACGAGCTGCGGCAAACTCATGCTCCCCGCTAGGATCATCTGCCCCAGTTGCGGTTCGCGTGATCTGTCTGACAAGGGGTACAAGGGAACGGGCGTCGTGAAGACCAAGACGGTCATCCATGTGCCGTTGCCCAGGTTTCAGGATATGAGCCCCCACGGGGTGGGCATCATCGACCTGGACGAGGGGGTATCAATAAGCGGTTTGCTGCTTGATGACCCTGAGATAGGCGCGAGGGTTGAGGCGGTCTATCTTGAGGACGGGGAAAAAAAGATCCTGGCATTCAAGCCAGTTTAATCACTTGCCCTAGAAAACGGGTTTTCTTCTGTTGTTGAAGGCATCGATGCCTTCTTTGAGTTCACCATAGTTCCACAGGTCGGCGAAGGCGTCTGCCTCGGCCTCCAGTGCGGCGTCGAGTGCGTCATCGCTGGCGCTGAGCCTCTTCATGGCGCTTAGTGACCTCGGCGGCCCCTTGACCAGCGCCTGTAGGTACTCGTCGACCTTTGCGTTGAACTCGGCTGCGGGGTAGACCATGCTGACGAGCCCCATCGATTTCGCCTCGTCCGCGTTGATCCTCCTGCCCGTCATTATCAGGTCGTTTGCCTCCGTTCTGCCAACGATCTTCTGGAGCATGTACGTGCCTCCCCACCCCGGCATGAGCCCAAGGCTTACCTCGGGCTGGCTGAACCTGGCCTTGTCGCTCGCGATCCTGAGGTCGCAGAAGAGGATAAGCTCGTTGCCTCCCCCCAGGGCGTAGCCGTTGATAGCTGCCACCACCGGTTTCGAGGTCTCCATGAACTTTTTGAACGTCTTGTGGCCTGTCTCGCTGAGGTTCATCGCCTCAGCAATGCTGAAGCCTGGGAACTGGGCTACATCAGCGCCCGCGCAGAACGCACGGTCGCCCGCCCCCGTTATCAGTATCGCTTTCACATCGGGGTCAGATGATGCCTCGTCCATGGCCTCGCTGATCATTCCAAGCATCTCAAGGGTCATGCTGTTGAGCTTTGATGGCCTGTTGAGCGTGATCTTGTACACTCCGTCTTTCTTCTCGGTGAGCACGGGCTTTTCCTCGCCCAGCCCCGCTTTCTTCATCTCGAATGGCCCCTTTGGGATGTTCGCCCCCAGTTTCATGGCTGTGTCGATGTCCTCCACGGTTGCCACGGCCTCTTTGAACAGTTTCTCGGCCTCCTTGACGAAGGGCTCCAGCAGGAGCTTGACATCAAAGCCCTTTGCCTGATCCTCCGTGACAGCCGGCCTCTCAGCGTATGAGTAGAACCCCTCTCCGGTCTTCCGGCCAAGCTTCCGCGAGTCAAACAGCTCGATGATCCTCTCGTGTGGCGCGTACTCGGGCCCGATCTGCTCCTCGAATGTCTTGAGGATGTTGTGGACGATGTCCAGCCCGATAAGGTCGCTCAGCATGAACGGACCCATGGGCATGCCCGCCTTGTGCTGCATGGCGGCGTCTATCTGCTCGATCTCGAACTTGTCGAGGAGCTTGGCTGCCTCGTTGAGGTAAGTGACCAGAACCCTGTTGACGATGAATCCAGGTGCGTCCTTCTTGACCCAAACGGGTGTCTTGCGCATCTTCCTGGCCAGCGCCATGACGGTCTCCACGGTCTCGTCGCTGGTCTTGTCGCCCTGGTTGACCTCCACCAGCTTCATGATGGCAGGCGGGTTGAAGAAGTGCATGCCCACGAACCGCTCTGGGTTCGGGACCACAGTGGCGATCTCTGAGATGCTGAGGCTGCTAGTGTTGGACGCGAGAATGGCGTCATCAGGGGCCAGCTCGGCCGCCTCACGCCATACCAGGTGCTTGATCTCCATCTTCTCCGGGATGGCCTCGATGACCAGCTGGGCGTCGCCCACCGCCTCCTTGAGGTCCAGGGTGAACGTGATGCGCCCCAGTATCTCCTCCTTTACCTCGGGGGTTATCCTCTCCCTTTTTACTAAATAGTCGAGGCTCTTGGTTATCCCCTTGAGCCCGTTGTCCAGGAAGTCCTGTTTGATGTCCCTCACGGCAACAGTGTAGCCCGCCGCAGAGGCTATCTGGGCGATCCCGTGGCCCATAACCCCTGCGCCGAGGATCGCTATCTTTTCAACTTGATCAGGTAGCATGATGCTTCAATCGGTTAAGCCTTCTTGGGCTTATAGGGTTTTCATGATAACACTATTATCCTCTGTGGGTAACATCGGAAGGAGAAATATGAGGCAGGTTGTTCTGCTAAAGGCAATCCCCGACGTGAACGAGATAAAATTCGATCCGAGGACACGGGCACCCGTGACCGCCGGGGTAAAGAAAAAGATCAGCGAGCTTGATAAACGCGCACTTGAGGCAGCCATTCAGACAAGGGACGCCGTTGGAGGCGAGGTGGTGGTCCTCAGCATGGGCGATGACAAGACAAACACAGCCCTACTTGCGGCCCTCGCCATGGGGGCCGACGGGGCTTACATTGTAATCGACCCGGAGTTGACGGGGCTGGACACCAACGCCACGGGCAAGGTGCTTAAGGCGGCTATGAAGGAGATCGGGGAGTACGACCTCATCATCTCGGGTGAGATGACCCTTGACTCCATGAGCAGCCAGATCGGGCCGAGGCTCGCGGAGCTGTTGGGGCTCCCGCAGGTCACGTACGTCAAGGAGTTTTCTGTGGCCGACGGGAAGGTCACGGCAGTCAGGGACCTTGAGGACATGGACGAGGTGGTGGAGGTAGCCCTCCCTGTATTGATAACTGTCACAAGGGAGATCAACGAGCCCAGGATTCCGAGCCTCATGAAGATCATGAGAGCTAAGAAAAAGCCAAGGGTTGTCTGGGACGCGGCCGCGCTGGGATTGGACACCGAGGCAGTCAAAGCAATGAGCTATGTCAACATCACGGACGTCACCGCCCCCCTCGTTGAGAGGAAGCAGATCAAGATCGAGGCGAACACCGTCGAGGAAGCGGCGGCCAAGCTTGCCGAGGCACTGGCAGGGGAGGGGGTCATCTGATGAGCTTCCTAGTTATCTCTGAGGACAGGGAGCTGGCGTTCCAGATCCTGGCTAAGGCACGTGAGCTGGCTGATGTGAATGGGTCAGAGGTCATCGCGCTTGTAACCGACGGTGCCCCCCAGGATTACATCAACCAGGGGGCGGATAAGGCACTGAGCGTCGAGGGTCTGGGGAGCTATGCGGTAGCCCCCTACCGAGCGGCTATGCTCAAGGCAGTTGATGAGGCGGCACCGGAGTATATCCTGATTGGGGCAACCAAGAGGGGGAAGGAGCTTGCGCCAAGGATTGCAGCGGCCCTAGGAGTTGGTTGCATGAACGAATGTTACAGCATGAGGCTTGAGGACGGCCGGCTAGTGGTCGAGAAGCTCACATACGGGGGCTCGACAATCGCCACGGAGTACAGCTCAAGCGTCCCCACGGTGATCACTATTTCACCGAGGAGCTTCGAGAAGCTTGAGGCAGCGGAGAGGTCAGGCGAGGTCATCGCGTTAGAGGTCGAGATACCTGAACCCGATGTGAAAGTCATCGAGGTGAGAGAGAAGCCGAAGAGCTCAAGCGACGTCGAGAGTGCAGACATAATCATCTCGGCAGGCAGGGGGTTCAAGGCAAAGGAGGACCTGAAGATCCTAGATGAGCTCGCTGAGATACTTGGCGCGGCCGTTGGCTGCACCAGGCCCATCAGCGCGGACCTGGGCTGGATGGATTTCTGGGTTGGCATCAGCGGTAAGAAGGTCAATCCCAACCTGTACATCACGTGCGGCATAAGCGGCCAGATACAGCACGTGGCGGGCATCAGGGACAGCAAGATCATCGTGAGCATCAACAACGACGAGTCGGCGGGCATACACAAGGTCAGCGACTACAGCATCGTCGGCGATATCTACGAGGTCGTTCCGGCACTGGTGAAGGCACTCAAGGAAAGAGCCTAATCCCACCATTTTCTTTTCATCCCCATGGTTCTACCCGAGGGAACATTGCAATTCATCCGCGACGCCGCGGCAATCATCGCCTCATCCGAGTACGTAACATGCCTCACAGGGGCGGGCATAAGCGTCGAGAGCGGCATCAGGCCGTTCAGGGGACCTGGTGGGCTCTGGACGGAGAAGGGCGAGCCGCCCATGGACGGCTACAGGAGGTTCCTGCAGGACCCCAAGGGCTACTGGGAGCGGAGGCTTGAGCGAATGGGCGAGTTCGGGCTTAGTCTGAGCAACAAGGAACCCAACCCAGGGCACTTTGCGCTCGCACGCCTTGAGGAGATCGGTGTGCTGAAATCACTTGTAACCCAGAACATTGACAACCTCCACTACGCCGCGGGGAGCGTGAACGTGCTTGAGATTCACGGCAACACCAAGTGGTACAGGTGCGTCGAGTGCATGAGACGGTGGCCCAACGAGGAGTTTGAGGTCAAGGATATCCCTGCGACCTGCCCGGAGTGCGGCGACCTGGTCAAGACGGACACGGTGATGTTCGGGGAGCCCATACCGATGAAAGTCCTTGAGAGGTGCTTCGAGGAATCAGAGAGAAGCGACTGCATGATAGTGGCGGGGACGAGTGCAACGGTGACGCCTGCGGCCAGCCTGCCGTTGATTGTAAAGAGGAACGCGGGAAAGCTCATCGAGATCAACATCAGGGAAAGCGAGATCACGTACGCCTGTGACGTGAACATCTTCGCGCCCTCGGGAGAGAGCCTGCCGTTGCTCGTCCAAGAGATTGAGAAACTAGCCTAGCTTCTTCCTTGTCCAGTGTGCGACTTCCTCGCAGGTGGCGAACCAGACATCACCCCTGTCCTTGGCGTCCCTGAGTAACCTCTCCAGTATGTCCAGCCTGCTGATGCGGCCGATGCACTGTGGGTGGCACGTCAAGCCAAAGTAGCGGCCGAGGCGGTAGATTCCATCCCACTCGGGCTTCCAGATGTCCCAGACCTGCTTGGGCGTCATCCTGTGGGTCTCGAAGTGGGGCCAGTCATCCATCATCCACTCCACGGGCAGCTCCACAAGCCCCGTGTCCTCGCCCCTCCACTTGAGCATGTACGGCATGTCATCATCCATGAAGTTGGAGTCATAGGTGAAGCCCAGCTCCTGCACCAGCTCAAGGGTGCGGTCACTGATTAGCCAGTATGGTGCCCTGAAACCCGTGGGCTTTATGCCTATCTTCTCGAAGCTTTCCAGTGCCTTCAGGAAGACGCCTCTCTCGCTCTCCAGGCTAATCTCCCCCAGCTTCTCGTGGAGGTAGCCGTGGGCACCCATCTCGTGGCCGCGAGCCACGATGTCCTCGCAGCTCTCCGTGAAATTGTCAACGGTCCACCCGGGGGTGAAGAACGTCGCCTTGATATCAAGCTCGTCGAGGAGGTCAAGGATGCGGGGAATGGCGGTGTTTGGGGCGAACCTACCCCTGCTTTGGGCCACGATGTCGAGGGGAGCCCTCCTCATGAGGGCGCTGTTGCTGTCGTAATCGAAGGAGAGGTTGAAGCAGGACTTGTAGCCGTCAGGCCAAAAAGAATCAGACATGGTTTATCGGTGGTGTTTGAGCGTAAAAAATCTGTGTTTTCCGCTTTTTTCCGCGGATTTGAGTAAATTTGCAGTGAAAATAAGGGATGGACTTTTATGGTTGGGAAAAAATAGATCAGTCTGACCGACAATGAGCCGGGATAACACTATCTACATCGGCAGGAAGCCTGCCATGGCCTACGTTATGGCTACGCTCGCAACATTCAACCACAACGAGGTCGTCCTGATCAAGGCAAGGGGCAGGTCAATCACGACCGCGGTCGATGTCGCGGAGATCACCAGGAACAGGTACATGGACGGCATGGAAAAGCCCGCGATCACCATCGGCACTGAGAAGATCGAGGACGACAGGGGCACGAGGAACGTCTCCACCATGACAATCACACTGGTCAAGGGGAGCGCGGTGGTGCCGCAGGAGGTGTTCAGGCCAAGGGAGCGTTGGGAGAGAAGGCCGCCAAGGAGGGAGAGACGTGAGCCGGCACCCAAGCCAGAGCCTGAACCGGAACCAGAGCCCGTAGTCGAGGCAGTTGATGTATCAAAGATCAGCGGCGTGGGAGCGGTCACCGAGGAGAAGCTAAAGTCGGCTGGCTACGATACTGTGACCAAGGTGTTGAACTCGGAGCCATCGGAGCTATCGTTGAAGACCAGGCTAACCATGGCGCAGGTCGAGAAGATCTTGGCTGCCGCTAAAGAGCTCTAATCTTTGTAGAATCTCTTAAAACCCGACAAGAATAGTTCATCGGGATAAGTATGCGCGTTTTACAGCTTCACTGCTCAGAGTTCAACTTCAAGACCCTCAAGGAGACCCCCGTTGCGGAGCACCCCGCGTTCCCCAAGGAGGGCGAGTACGAGAACATCCTGGTCTGCTTCACCTGCTTCGAGAAGAAGGACATCAACAGGGAGGAGGAGATCATCGACGAGTACGTCAAGAACATCAAGGTTGACACCGAACGGATCGGGTGCAACAACGTCATCCTCCATCCCTACGCCCACCTGAGCCACGAGCTGGGCAGCCCCAAGAGGGCAAAAAAGTTCATGTCAGACCTGGAGAGTAAGCTCATCTCAGAGGGCATCAATGCCCACAGAAGCCCATTCGGCTGGTACAAGGCGTTCGGCCTGTACTGCAAGGGCCACCCGCTGGCCGAGATGTACAGGGAGTATTAGGCCCAGACCTTTCCGGGGTTCAGTATCCCCTTGGGGTCAAAGGCAGCCTTGATTCCCTTCATCAACTCTACCTGGGCGGGACCAACTTCTCGTTCAAGGTAGTGCTTCTTTGTGTAGCCAAGCCCGTGCTCGCCAGACGTAGTTCCGCCCATCTCAAGTGATAGGTCGATGAGGTCGCTCAACGTAGCCTCCATCAGCTCGTCCCAGTCCTCCTCGGGAGTCTCGTCCTTCTTGATGATGAAGTAATGCAGGTTTCCATCACCCGCGTGTCCCACTGGCACCAGCAGAACGCCGTGTTTCTCGGCCACTGCATCCGCACGCTCCACGTAATCTGATATCATGCTCCTGGGGATGCAGATGTCGGCCTCTTCCAGTGTGTAGGCCGCCATGTACGCATCGAACAGGCATTTCCGTGCCTCCCATATCTGGTTCTGGCGCTGGGCGTTGTCCGCTATGTACGCGTCCACGGCACCCATCTCAAGGCAGATCTCCCCTGCGGTCTCCAGCTCCCTGTCAAGCTCCTCCTTGCTGTTGGCCTCCACTGCCACGAGTAGGTACGCCGGGTGGCTGTTGTTCGGGAGCTTCTTCCCGGTGTGCTTCTCAGCCATGAGCACTGCTTGCTGGGGCATGTACTCAAGTCCGAAGGGCACGATTTTTTTATGGATTATCTCCCTGACGGCCTTCACGGCGTCAATAGTTGACGTGAAAGGCGCGTAGATCAGTGAAGTGTACTTTGGCTTGGGTATCAGTCTGAGGATCGCCTTTGTGACGACTCCCAGCGTCCCCTCGCTTCCGATGATGAGGTCGATGAGGCTGTAGCCAGTGCTGTCCTTGACGAACTTTCCCCCAACCTGGATGACCTCGCCGCTGGTGAGCACGACCTCAAGGCCGTTCACGAAGTCACGGGTGACGCCGTACTTCATTGCGCGCATCCCGCCCGCGTTTGTTGAGATGTTGCCCCCCATGGTACCCGACTCCTGACCGGGGTCAGGGGGGTAGTAGAGGCCCAGCTTCTCGGTGGCCTCGTGGACCTCGCTGATGAGCACCCCCGGCTCAACGGTTGCCATGAGGTTGTCCTCGTCTATCTCGATGATCTTGTTCATTCCTTCAAGGTTGAGGGCGATTCCACCGTGTACTGGGTGTGATGCACCGCTTAGCCCGGTCCTTGACCCCTGTGGGGTGACCGGTATGAGCTCGTCGTTTGCCAGTTTGAGTACGCCCTGGACCTCCTCTGTGGATGATGGGGAGACCACCAGCGTAGGTAGGTGTGGCTTTAATGGGCTTTCATCGATGGCATGTTTGTCCAAATCGTCCTTCAGGTCAGACACGCTGTCCTTCCCTACGATCTCCTCCAGCTTCGCCTTGATATCGGGAGTTAGCTTGTTGAACTCAGGCATCTTTCCCGTGCTCCTTGATCTTCTCAATGAGTCCTGGTACAACATCGTACAGGTCCCCGACAACTCCAAGGCTTGATATCCCGAATATGGGTGCATCCGGGTCCTTGTTGACGGCTATGATGACATCGCTAGTCTTCATGCCTGCCTGATGCTGTACAGCACCGCTGATGCCGCACGCCAGATAGACCGTAGGACGGACTGTCCTGCCGCTGAGCCCAACCTGATGCCTGTAATTGATCCAGCCCTCGTCAATGGTGGGACGGCTTGCGCCTACCGCACCTCCCAGCGCGGTTGCCAGCTCCTGCATGAGCTCGAAGCCACTGGGGTCTCCCATTCCTAGACCGCCGGAGACGATGATGTCAGCATCGCTTATGCTCACCTGCTCGCCCGCCTTCTCGAACCCAAGTACCTTGATCCTGTCGGTTAGCTTGCTCATGTCAACGGGTTTATGGACGACCTCACCCTGGGGTGAGTCGACAACTTTCGCTTCATTGAACATCTTGTATCGGACGGTGGCCATCTGTGGCGTGCTGTTCATTGTCTCGATGGTGGCCATGATGTTGCCGCCGTATGCTGGGCGGGTCTGCTGGAGCAGCTTTGATTCAGGGTCAATATCTAGACTAGTGCAGTCAGCGGTCAGTCCTGTCTTGAGCTTTGCCGCCACCCTTGGCCCCATGCTCCTGCCGATGCTGGTTGCACCCACCAGGAATATGCTGGGCTTCTCCTCGTTGCAGCACTCCGAGAGGAGGTCGCTGTACGGGTCGTCCCTGAACTGGGCCAGACCGGGGTCGTCGTAGACGAATACCTTGTCCGCTCCCCTGTTGACTAGTTCCTTGGCCGCGTCTTCAACGCCTGATCCCACTAGGACGGCGTAGACCGGCTCGTTCAGCTGTGCCGCCAGTTCCCTCGCCTTCCCGAGTAGCTCAAAGCTCACCTTGTGGAGGACCCCATTACTCATCTCGGCGTAGACCATGACGCCCTTGCCCTCCAAGACTTTAGCCTCGGACGTGGTCATGACTATGACATTAACTGGGCAAACAGGGACGCATTCACCGCAAGCCCTGCACGCCTCGTTTATCACGGCGACGCCGTCAACCATATCGATGGCACCGAACGGACATGCCGTGATGCATAGACCGCATCCGGTGCATCCTTCTTCAACGTAGACTGGTGCGCTCATCTAGATCACCTTGCACTCCTGTAGCTTTGCGAAAATCGCGTCCACCAGCTCCTCGGTCGTCCCCTGGACCACCTCGCCCGCGTGGTGAACCTCGGGCTCGAATATCTTGACAACCCGCGTGTAGCTTCCGTCAAGCCCTATCTCCTCCACAGGGAGCTTGAGGTCGCCGTTTGTAATCTCCTTGAACACTGCCTTCTTTGCCTTGAGGCGTCCCCTCAGCGTGGCAAGCCTCGGCTGGTTGATGTCCTTGCTGACGGTGATGAGCAGGGGCAGCGGTGCCTCCAAGGTCTCGACGCCGTCGTCCATGATCCTCTTGAGTATAACCTTGCCATCGCCGATCTCGACGATCTCGTTGACATAGCAGATGTGGGGGATGTTCATGTGCTCAGCCATCTCGGGGCCTGTCTGTCCCGTGTCGCCGTCAGTGGTCTTGAGGCCGCAGATGATGATATCGTACCCGCCCATGTGCTCAACTGTCTTTGCAAGTGTCAGGCTGGTAGCCCATGTGTCAGCGCCGGCGAAGGCCCTGTCCGTTGCAAGGTACCCCTCGTCCGCGCCCATTGCTATTGCGTCCCTGAGTGCGTCCGCCGCCCACGGTGGACCCATTGTCAATACCTTGACGCTTCCGCCGTACTTTTCCTTGATCCTGAGCCCTTCCTCGATGGCGATCTCGTCGAATGGGTTGATTACCGCGGCGACTCCTTCACGGATCAGTCGCCCTGTCTCCTCGTCGAAGTTGACCTCAGTAGTTTCCGGGACCTGTTTGATACATACGACGATGTTTAAGCCTGCACTCATTGTAATCAGCTGTTGTTGTCTATCAGGATTGTCGCCTCTATAAAAAATCGAGTGTTTGGCCGAAGGGATTTTCAACACGTGTCGATGTCTCAAGGATATGGTGCTCAGGGTCGAGGAAATCCTGGATGGGGCGGGCGTGGAGTACAGGCTCATGGAGCTCACGGACAGGGCCGTATCAGTTGATGACGTGGTCCGGTTCTCGAAGGGGGAAATCAACCCCGACGAGATATGCAAGACCATCATAGTGAAATCAAAGGCCGGGTTCACGGCCCTCTTCCTCAGGGGCTCAGACAGGGTGAGCTTCAAGAAGCTGAAAGGAATCACAGGTAAGGCGCGAATAGCATCACCCGAGGACGTGGTGGAGGTCACCGGAGTTGAACCCGGAGCAGTCTGCCCACTGCTGGTGACCGTGCCGGTCGTAGTTGACTGGAAACTGCTCAGGCTTGACAGGGTGAACTTTGGCTCGGGGGACCACCTGTACGACATCGAGATGAAATCGGTGGACCTCTACATGGTGATGGACTACACGGTGGCTGATTTCACCGAGCCATAAAAAAGGAATTTATACATTCGTGAAACCAGGCAGTCCCAGTTATATATTCGACAACAGGGAATACGCGGTATGGCAAGCATCGGGGATTTAATTTACTCCCTTGGGCTAATCGCGACAGGGTTATCCGTTGGGTATCTCTACCGCAACAAGGTCCCCCATGGAACGAATCAATCAGAGGACTCGATAAGAAAGCTAAGGAGAAAGCTTCAGACCACGGCCATCTTCTACTTGAACCCCCTCGTGTTCGGTGGAGCCATTTGGGCTCTGGACATGAGCGATATCAGAATATTGGCCCTGCCTTTCCTCGGGGCATTCGCGGTAACCTTTGGTGGGGTCCTCGGGTACGTCGCGTCTGGGATATTCAATTTGACCCGGAAACAGAGAGGAGTCATGGTGACATGCGGTAGCTTCACCAACATCGGCAGCATCGGGGCCCTGATCACGTACATCATCCTGGGTGAGACTGCTGTGGCGATTATCCCGTTCTACAAGATCTTTGAGACCTTTCTCTACTACGGGGTTGGGTTCCCTTACGCTAAATCCATGAGCGAGATGGCCTCAGTGAAGGAGTCAGCGTTTGACAGGTTCAAAAACATACTGTCAGACAGGGTCCTGCAGGTAACGTTATCAAGCTGGTTTGTTGGACTCGGCCTGAACCTGCTTGGAGTTGAGCGCCCAGCTTTCTTCTCGTTGATTATCCGAGTCTTCATACCCCTCGTCTCGTTGTCCATGCTCTCATCCATTGGAATGGCTCTTAGGTTCGGTAAGATGCGTGTATACCTGCGCGAGGCGTCAGCCATCGCCCTGATTAAATTCGTGGCAATCCCTGCAAGCGTTTACCTGTTAGCATCTTGGGTTGGCCTCGGTGCCGTCAACGGGGGGCTCCCGTTAAAGGTGGTGATTATACTGGCCTCTATGCCTGTGGCTTTCACGGCCATGGTGCCTCCCACTCTATACAACTTGGATGTTGACCTCGCGAACACCGCATGGATGCTGACCACATCGCTACTCCTGGTTGTAGTTCCAGTACTTTGGCTGATTCTCTGATTATTTCCCCAGTTCAGCGAAACCCGTTGGGTGAGCGGTGAAGAAACAGGTTGGGATGTCGTTTGAAGAAACATAACAGAAAAAAGTCGAAGAAAGCAGTTATAATCCAGAAACCTTATAACAAAACGTCATGTTTATGACATATCGATAAGGACATAAATCAACAGCACAACAAGAACAAAGAAAACCGGTTGAAGCCACACATGTCACCAAGGAAACCCACCAAGAAAGACCTGGAGAAGCACATCGAGGAGATGGACAAGCAGCTTGAGATCAGCGAGGACAGGGCAGGCAAGTACCTCAATGAGCTGCAGTACGCAAAGGCGGATATGCAGAACATGCAGAAGCAAAACCTGAAGCGAATCCAAGACGTGATGGACAGGGCAAACGGCTCGATCCTACAGCAGCTGATACCCATTCTCGACGAGTTACAGATACTCGGCTCAAACGAGGCCGACGGCAAGCTCATCGAGGGGGTCCAGATGGTGGAGAGAAAGCTCATGAAGGTACTGGAAATGGAGGGGGTCCAGCCCATAGAGGCTGAGGGATTAAAGTTCGACCCGTTCAGGCACGAGGCCATCATGGAGGTGGAGACGCTGGAAGTCGAGGACGGACACGTGGCCGAGGAGATCAGGCAGGGATACACGTACAAGGACAGGGTCCTGCGTGCCAGTGTGGTCAAGGTGGCGAGGTCGCCGGATGTTGTTGAGATAAAGATAGAGGACGATCAAGATGAGTGAAACAAAGAGAGAAAAGATCATAGGCATTGACCTTGGCACAACCAACAGCGCAGCGGCCGTCATGATGGGAGGCAACCCAACGGTCATCCCCAGCGCGGAGGGGCCGACGGTGGCGGGCAAGATGTTCCCAAGCGTCGTCGCGTTCACAAAGGAAGGCCAGCTACTGGTCGGAGAGGCGGCCCGCAGGCAGGCAGTTACAAACCCCGAGGGCACCATCAGGGAAGCAAAGCGCCACATGGGCACTGACAGGAAGATCACGCTCCACGGCAAGGATTACACGCCGCAGCAGATCAGCGCGTTCATACTACAGAAGATACTGAGGGACACCGAGACCTTCATGGGCGAGAAGGTGACCAAGGCGGTCATCACGGTACCCGCTCACTTTAACGACAACCAGAGGCAGGCAACCATCGACGCCGGCGAGATCGCGGGGCTGAGTGTGACCCGAATCGTCAACGAGCCCACGGCGGCTGCTCTGGCCTACGGCCTGGACAAGACCGACCAGGAGATGAAGATACTGGTCTTCAGCTTCGGCGGCGGCACAAACGACACCACAATCATGGACTTCGGCAGCGGCGTCTTCGAGGTGCTGTCAACAAGCGGCGACACCAAGACGGGCGGGGCCGACGTTGACACGGTGGTCATGGACTACCTGATCGCGGAGTTCAAAGGCAAGACAGGCATCGACCTCACATCAGACCAGAAGGCCATGGCGAGGCTCAAGGAGGCCGCGGAGAAGGCCAAGATCGAGCTCAGCAACCTGTTCACAACGGACATCGAGCTGCCTTACATCGCAATGAACGCGGACGGGCCGCAGAACCTCCAGATCACCCTCACAAGGGCCAAGCTTGAGCAGATAGCGGGGCCCATCGTTGAGAGGATCAAGGAGCCAATCAGGAGAACCATCAGGGACTCCGGGCTAACCGCGGACAAGATCGACAAGCTGGTACTGTTCGGCGGCATGACCAAGATGCCCCTGGTCCAGAAGACCGTCGAGGAAATCCTTGGCAAGAAGATGGAGAGGGGAATCGACCCAATGGAGTGCGTCGCCATAGGCGCAAGCATCCAGGGCGCGGTACTGGCGGGGGAGATCGATGACATCGTCCTGCTGGACGTGACCCCGCTGAGCCTCGGAGTCGAGACCATGGGATCAGTCATGACCAGGGTACTTGACAGGAACACGACAATCCCCACGAAGCAGACCAAGGTGTTCAGCACTGCCGCAGACATGCAGACCGCTGTCACCATCAACGTCCTACAGGGGGAGCGGCCAATGGCCACGGACAACATCAACCTGGGCAGCTTCAACCTAGCGGGGATACCCGCTGCGCCAAGGGGAGTACCCCAGATCGAGGTGACCTTTGACATTAACGCCGACGGCGTCCTCAACGTGTCCGCGAAGGACCTGGGCACCGGAAAGGAGATGAGCATCACAATCCAGGCAGCCACGAAGCTCAGCGACGTCGAGAAGGAGCGCATGATAAAGGAGGCGGAGCAGTACGCCGAAGCCGACAAGGAGGCAAAAGAGGCCGCCGAGATCAAGAACCAGGCAGACACCCTGGTCTACAGCACGGAGAAGCTGCTAAGCGAGCAGGCCGAGAAGATCCCAGCTGAGATGAGGGAAAAGGTCATGGAGCCCCTTGAGGCGCTGAAGACGGCGGTCAAGGAGGGTAGCACGGCAGAGATCAAGGCCAAGATGGATGCGATGCAGAACGTGGCACAGGAGATGGGCGCCTCGCTATACCAGCAGGCCGGCGATCAGGCGCCACAGAGCGGACCCCAGCAGGGCCCACAGCCTGAGGAGCAGGATCAGGGCAAGAAGACCGTCGAGGCCGACTACAAGGTAGTTGATGAGGACGAGAAAGAGTAATCCTCTTTCATCGCCCAAAATATTTTTTGAGCAGCTAGAGCCACTCGCTTCTATCGTTCTCCTCTATGATCTCGTTGAGGAGGTCCCTGAAATCTATGAGCTGCTCCATTGTCACGTCCACGCTGAACGAGTCATCGGACGCCTTCCTGAGCTTCTCGACCATCATCCTGATGACCATGTTTGTGTCCTCGTCAACGGGGAGACTGAAATGGATGCGCTTCATCGGTGATACTTTCATTCTCTGGGATTTATGCTGTGCGTTAATTCAGCCTTTTGTTCAACAAGGTTTATGTGCCAGTTTCGGGGAGAAAATGCGATTATAGAGGCGCTACTGATTGTCCGATAAACGCGATTACTATGAAGTTCTAGGTGTGGAGAGAAGCGCCTCAGCCGACGAGATAAAGAAGGCTTTCAGGAAGCTGGCCTTCGAGTTCCACCCAGACAGGAACAAGGAGGAGGGCGCCGAGGAAAAGTTCAAGGAGATCAGCGAGGCGTACGCCATCCTCAGTGACGACAGCAAAAAGTCCCAGTACGACAGGTTCGGCCACGCCGGCATTAGGGGCGCGTACAGCCAGGAGGACATCTTCAGGGGTGCGGATTTCAGCACCATATTCAGGGACATGGGCTTCGGCGGGGACGATATATTCGGCAGGATACTCGGCGGCATGTTCGGTGGCGGCTTCCAGAGATCGAGGCGCCGCAGCGGCCCGCCCCGTGGCAGGGACGTGGAAACACGCATCGAGATCACGCTAGAACAGGCCGCGAAGGGTGCAGAGGTCGAGATCAGCCTCAAGAGCTCTGTTACCTGCACCAGGTGCGGCGGCAACGGGGCAGAGC
>CAYLJH010000010.1:0-1608 GCA_964383685.1 uncultured Candidatus Bathyarchaeia archaeon
GCCGAGGTACTGGTGCAGAGGGGGAAATCCGAGAAATCAATGGAGCTCTTAAATAACTGGATGCAAGGAGTGGACAAGTCCGATGAACCAGGACTGACGCTGAAGGTCATGCCAACGATGGCTCAGCCAGCTGCACCAATCCATGAGACTGAGAAGCTGCTCAAGCTGGTCTCTGAGATTCCGTTTGGCCCCAAGTCATGGAGCCCAGACTTCAAGGGTTTGGTCCAGACCAGCAACAACAACGGCATCATACGGACCGAGGACGGCGTGTTCAAGGTGAGCGTCTACTCCCGAACCAGTGACAGCGTCGATTTCTATGACAATCAGCGAATCCTCAGTGAGTTAGGGAATAAGACCGGTGTGGACGCTGATCAGAGGGTCGGGTCAAGCGGTTGGAGGGCAGACCCGGAGTCACCATTGCTCAAGGTGCTTACCGACTCATATATCTCCGTTCTGGGTAGGAAACCAAAGGTGACAGGTATCCACGGCGGGCTTGAATGCGGTATCATTGCAGGATTGAAGCCGGACATGGACATCGTCAGCATCGGCCCAACCATCAGGAGCCCGCACAGCCCATCCGAGAACGTTGATATCAAGAGTGTTGAAACCGTCTGGAGGCTGTTGAAAACGGTTGTCCAGCGGATGAGCCTTCTATAACCGTTTTTACCCCTTTTTCATCTGAAACCTTTCTCGCCAGCCCATCGAGCCAACTTCATCCTCGCGCCATAAACGTCTTTAACCATGGAGAGGATGAATGAGACAACATGACCGGGTTCGTAAAAACCGCCGAAATACTGTCAGGGAAGTTCGAGGACGGGGCGGATGTCAAGATCAGGGGCTGGATATACAACAGCAGATCAAGCGGAGGCATCCAGTTTCTGAAGTTGAGGGACGGCTCAGGGCTGATCCAGTGCACGCTGAACAAGCGCAAGGTGGGCGAGGAGACCTTTGAAAAGGTCGAGAAATACCCACTTGAGACCACCATCGAACTCATGGGCAGCGTCAAGGAGGACAGTCGTGCGCCTGGTGGCTGGGAGGTCCGCGTCAGCGGCATCGGCAGGGTCTTCGTCTCGCACCTTGACTACCCGATAGTCAAGAAGGAACAGGGCATCGAGTTCCTCATGGACAACAGGCACCTGTACATCAGGGAGCCCAAGCTCCAGAACATATTCCATATCAGGGCAAAGTTCCTGGAGGCGGCCCGCGACTATTTCAAGACAAACGAGTACACCGAGGTCCAGACACCCATGTTCATGACAGCATCAGTAGAGGGCGGGTCAACCCTGTTCAGCGTCGATTACTTCGATCGCGAGGGCGTGTTCCTGAGCCAGAGCTGGCAGCTCTACGCAGAGGCCCTCATCAGCAGCCTTGGTAACATCTATACTATCGCGCCCAGCTTCAGGGCGGAGCCATCAAGGACTAGGAGGCACCTCTCCGAGTTCCTCCACATGGAGGTTGAGGAGCCATGGAGCACACTGAGCGACATACAGGACACCGGCGACAAGCTGGTCTGCCACATCGCAAACACGCTGGCGGAGTCCATGCCCGAGAAAGTTAGGGAGGTAGGCAGGGACCCCGATTACCTCGCATCGCTGAAGGCGCCATTCC
>CAYLJH010000010.1:1618-6223 GCA_964383685.1 uncultured Candidatus Bathyarchaeia archaeon
AGATCACGTACGACGAGGCCGTGGAGATCGTCCAGGGCAAGGGCGTTGACATGTTCTGGGGCGACGACTTCGGCTGGCAGCAGGAAGGGCCACTGACAGAGGAGTTCGAGACACCCTTCTGGGTCGTTGGATACCCCAGTGGGATCAAGCCATTCTACCACATGCCCGACCCAGACAGGCCAGAGATCACGCTCAGCTCGGATCTGCTCGCGCCCGAGGGCTACGGGGAGATCATCGGGGGCGGCCAGAGGGTGCACAACTACGAGCAGCTCTACCAGAGGACCATCGACGATGGCCTTGACCCGGCCAACTACGCGTGGTACATGGACCTCCGCAAGTGGGGAACAGTCCCGCACAGCGGCTTCGGTCTAGGAGTTGAACGCGTACTGATGTGGATGCTCAAGCTAGATCACATCAGGGACACCGTGCCATTCCCGAGGGACATGCGCAGGGTCTACCCCTAAGTTTATTATTATATTTACTATAACACTTGTAATGTTCTGGAAGAAGAAAGAGTTACCTTTCCCAAAAGAGGTACACAACGATGTTGAATACTACGTAGTAGAGAAACAGGATCTATCTGAGATAAAGAAAGCAAAAATAAAGTACTCTGGACAAGTCACCGAGAAACCAGTGACCTGGTATTACCGGACAAGCTTACCTTGGGACCTAGAGTCCAGTGTCGAGGAAGATCACGGACACAAAACAGGGATTAGGGTTGATGATATTCCTGTATCTATTCGTGGAGTGGTTTTACCCAAGATAGGAGAAACTGTTTCTCTATTGGGGGAGTGGGATAACGGAATCATAAACGCCTGGCGACTTGAGACCCCAGATTACATTTTTATTAGTTAACCGTCTTGCATGTCTTTCGATGCAAATTTTACTTTGTATTGGCTAGGCATCGACTAGGTCATGAACCCAAACCAGAAACAGATGATATAACCGACACGAAAACCATTGCCATTAGAGTTGGTCGAAAGCTGTTCAGTGACCACTAGTCCCACTCGTTGGACTCTACAAGTCTTGACATGTGTAGTCCGAAATAAATTTGCCAGATGCTGAAAGGAGCTAAGGCGATTGTCTGGTTCAACGCATTGACTGGTCCACCCATTGCCCATATAGCAGCCCCAATCGCCGCGGCAACGAAACCAACCACTGCTTGGATTTTCAAACCATTTTTGTAGAGATGATAGCTTATGAGCGCGGAGCTGAGTGGGATCATCACGTAGATAGCTTGTGAGACGTAACTCACCCATGCGCCCAGGTCCAGTATCGAGATTCCTAGTATGCAGACTGATATAGAGTACACCAGGAAGACTGCGCTCCCTGCCTGTCCGATGATATCTCCCTTGGTGTACTCGAAGAAAGCGGCCGCCAGTATCATGGTGAGGGCTCCGGCCATGAGTAGGCCGCTGTTGTAAAGTACGGATGCCCCTGCTCCCATAACGCCCAGCTCACTGAACGTGTTCTGGCTGAAGCTCCAGTTCTCCGTCAAGCTGATGGTAACGCCTATCATAAACGCGCCCAGTACCGAGCTAAAGGCACCGAACTTGGCCATGATCTTGACTATCTTGACATTCATTAGGCTCTATCATCCACACGGGTTGATAAGGGTCATGCTGGGCTAGTTCGCGTACTCGGTCGGGTCCTCTATCCCGGCTTCCTTGAACGCGTTCTTCCTGTTGTTGCAGGACTCGCATTGACCGCAGTGGACTGGGCCATTGAGGTAGCAGCTCCATGTTTTCTCAAGGGGGACCCCGAGTCTCACGGCCTCAGCGAGCACTCCTGATTTCTTAATATCGCTGTACGGGCTGCTGATGAATATCTCCCTCTCTGTGCCCAGCCTCGCGGCCACCTGGAATGCCTCGTAGAACTCTTTGCGGCAGTCAGGGTAGTTTTCCTCGTCGCTGCTGTGCGCGCCGTAATAGATGTGGTTTGCGTCCACCCCGTCCGCGTAAGCCACTGTGACAGCCATGAACACGCCGTTCCTGAACGGGACGATGATGGGGTCGGTGAACCCACTGGTCACGTCAATGCCCTTGTCAACGAGGCTTGTGACGCCTTGGTAGATCTGGGATAAATTGCTCAGGTCAACCACCTGGTGCTCTATACCGAGCTCTCCTGCAATTTCCCTCGCATAATCGATCTCTATCTGGGCCTTCTGGCCGTAATTGAACGTGATTGCTGATACATCGTACCCCTGCTCCTTTGCCCAGTACGCGACAGCCACCGAGTCCGGTCCGCCGCTCAATATGATTACCGCTTTCTCCATTACTCCCACCACTTGTACCTCGACTCTATTTGCTTGAACACCGTCGCCCCAAGGGCGTTGATTATCTGCTCACTGATGAGCAGCCCTGGCAACGTAGCGATGTAGGGTACACCTGCTATCTGCCCCAGCATCCACGAGACGCTGAGGGGGATGATTATAGCGATAACTGCTCCGCACACGTAGTAGTTTGCGTTGAACCGCTTGGCCACCTCGTACCCAACGAGCCCTGAGATGAGGCTCATGACTGGCATGAACAGCAGCTCGTAGATGCCCGCGAACGGGCTGAACACGTTTGCAACAACCACGCCTACGGCGTATCCTATCGCAAGCTCCCTCTTCCTGGCTATGCCGGGTCTCAGTACGCCTGCGACCCTGAACTGGAGTGCCGCAAACGATATCGGTGAAAAAACTACAACCATTGCGGCGTAAAGCGCCGCATACACTGTGATTAATGATAGATCTTTTGTCTTCATACTACTCTCCTCCATTACCACGGGATTTGTAAGGCGGAACGGGTAGGAGGCCCCACTCACCCGCCGAACGGGTAAAGCTCCAATGTCTCTTAAAACCGTTTCTGAGGTTGTGTGTGGACATCACATACATATATCACGTTAAATCCATCAAAAATGAAGTCACAACTGGAATACATACCGGGGGATCAGGTTTTGATTCACCTTTTCCTGGTCTCCTCCTTTTCTCTTATCGAGCTGTCAGGTGTATAATCTTGCCCTTTATCTCGTGGGCCCTTCTGTCGATGACCTTCTCGAACTCCTCCATTTCAGTGAGGCTGATGGCCTCCCTGGAGTGCATCTTGAAGTAAACGAAGTAGCTGAATGCTTCGGAGTAGATTTTTCCGAACATTGCGGACTCCGCTGATTCTAACAGGCCATCTTTCTCAAACTGCTTGAAAGTGTTATAGCTGAGCTCAAGCCGCCTGTCAGATAACTCGTCGTCCATTGCCTGCTCTACGATGCCTCTGGCTACTGCTTCCATGATGAGTTCAATCCTCTTTGCTGTTTTTGATTAAAAGGAATAACGGAGGGATGAGACAGACGAGTGAACAGTAACATGGATCGATACTCCTCCTATGTAGTACTGCTCCATGTTCTTTGTAACAAGCAGTTGTTCCCCTTATTGGGAACCATCTAAATATCCGAGCTTATCTCTCTTGGGCATGAAGGCGGCTCGGTTTGACTACCACGTCCATGAGTCCCACTCAAGGGACGCAAGGGAATCCACGGTACAATTATACATCGATGCCGCCGAGGCCAGAGGCATAGAGGAAATCTGTTTCACAACGCACCTCATAACCACCGGGCCTGATGTGGACCTTGGCATCAGGGATCACGAGATAGAGGGGTATTCCAACAACATCCACGAGCTCAACGATACTACTGACGTACTCCTAAAGCCTGGTCTGGAGATTGACTACATAAAGGGGGATCAAAGCCGGGTAGAGCGGGTCATTGACGAGTTCGACTGGGACTTTATCCTGGGCAGCGTCCACCTAGTGGGAGAGTGGGATGTGGGATCAAGGAAGAGGAGCCCCGGCTTCTTCGATGGCAGACCCCTTGTCGAGGCGACCCATGATTACTATGTCCTGTACAAGGAGGCAATCGAGACCGGTTATTTTGATATGATGTCCCACCCCGACTACTGGAGAAGGTACATACACCAGAAGCACGCGGAGGCCGCGAGATGGGAGGACTACAGCGATACTTGCTTGGAGTCAATTGATGCACTGAAGAGCTATGATATGGGTGTAGAGGTGAACACCTCAGGCAAGCGTCACATCCATGGGGTCCAGTACCCCATCAGGGAGTTCCTAGTTGCCGTCCACACCGCCGGAATCGGGAAAATGAACATAGGAAGCGACTCTCATCTGCCCGAGCACCTGGGTTTCTGGCTACCCGAGGCCGTTGAGATGCTGAAGGGGATCGGGTTCAAGCACATCACCAGTTTCAGCGGGCGGAAGGCGATCATGAACCCGATAGATTCAGTGGTAAGAACAGTGAAAAACACGTAGAGCCCCCTCTAACCCATGACTGACCATCCTTTAAGCAAGATTCTTCCCGGCTTTGATCTTCACAGTTACCACGCCGGTATCAACATGGCCTTCTCCGAGGTGGTGGGAGCCGGGTGCAAGATGCTGGCCCTCAGCAGCCCATACACCAGCGAGTATGCGGAGGAGATGCTTGGGGCGACAAGGCACGCAGCCGAGGAGTACAACACACTCCTCTACGTGGAACATGACCTCCTGGTCACGAAGTTGTTTCCCAAGGATATCGCCAAGGACATCGGCGATGTCCTCATCTATACCCTGTATCCCA
>CAYLJH010000010.1:6233-21477 GCA_964383685.1 uncultured Candidatus Bathyarchaeia archaeon
ACTGAAGAAACTCAAGATTGAGAGCGATGATAAGGATAACCCGGATGAGATTGAGGCCGAGATCGCCAGAAGGTTCGGTGTGCTCCTCAGTTATGATGAGGCCACCTTGGAGAGGCTGCTAGCTAAACACGGCTAAGTGGGCGGCGGACGGGATCCGAGTGTGAAGGGGATCTCTATCACTTCCCCGTCACGGATCACGTTCATTGTTACGACTTCGCCGGGTGAAGTGTTCCTTGTGAGGTAGACTTGAAGCTCGTAGAATGTCTCCATTATGGCCCCGTTAATCCCGATAATCACGTCGCCGCCAATGGAGTACGTGAACCCCCCGATGATCACTGTATCAGTGCTATCCAACATTCCCGCAAGGTCTGCGGGCCCTCCTTCAATTATCTCAACCACAAGGGTCCCCTTGGTCGTGTTTACGAGCCCCATCGACTCAGCGAACTGCGGTGCCAGGTCGAAACCACTAACTCCGAGCCATGGGTGTTCGAAGCTCCCCTTCTCGATTAGAGCCTCTATCTCTCTCTGGATGGTGTCGGAGGGGATGGCGAAACTGATTCCGCTGAAATCGCTTGTTCTGCTGATGATTGCCGTGTTCATCCCGACGACTTTCCCTTTCAGGTTAAACAATGGTCCCCCGCTGTTGCCTGGGTTAATTGCGGCGTCCGTCTGTATCACGTCAACTATGGCATAGTTATTGATTGTACTCATCTGCCGTCCTGTGGCGCTGACTATGCCCGCGGTCATGGTATTGTCAAGCCCGAACGGATTACCTATTGCCGTCACAGTCTCACCTACTAAAAGGTCGGCACTAACACCGATTTCCAGTGGGAACAGGGGCTCATTAGAGGAGTTGATCTTGATTACTGCCATGTCGCTGTATGGGTCCCGACCTACAAGGGTTGCCTGAATAATAGTCCCGCTTTGGAATGTGACCCGTATCCAGTTAGTGTTTTCTATTACATGATTGTTGGTGATGATATGTCCGTTTGTATCATAGATCCAGCCGCTTCCAGACCCGATATCAGTCTCGATAAGCACCACGCTGTTTCGCGTGGTGTTGTATAGCTCAATGAAACCAAGGTTTGGTGTATCATCGGGCAGGCTGGAGATACGCACCTCGTCCTGGAGAGCCTCAATCTCCTGGATTGCGCTGTTTAGCTGGAACCTGAGGTTCTCCATCTCGGTGGATAAAGTCGCCGTTTCAACGTCGTTGCCCCCGTACATTGTTGTGTATGTCAGGACGCCAACGTTAACGACCATCATCACAACGACGATGACCCAGAGTAGGCTGTCCCTGTTTCTGGTGGAGTACTCATCACTCAAGTTTAATCAGAGTAGATTCTGCGAACGCAGTGTAAAAACATATGTCCCGATACCCGTTAAAATGGGTGGATTAATCCACGTAGTGCTTGTAGGTGTAATCCTTTAGCTTCTGGTACACAACTTCCATGATCTCCCCTGAAGGCACCCTGAAAGTCGGAAGGTCGCTCTCGCCCTGTGGCGTTCTTTCCAGCTCTCCCTCTCTCCAGGCGCTCACCGACTCAGCCATCAGTGCCCCCGCCTCCACTAGGGTTAACCAACACAACTTTTCATAGGTATCGCCCTTATGGATCGGTATCTCCCTTTTCCCGACGATGTCCCCCGTGTCAATACCGGGGTCAATGAAGTGGCACGTCGAGCCGATTGGGATATCGTAGTACACTGACCACGCCGGGCTCGCGGAGCCCCGCACCTCAGGCAGAAGCCCCGGGTGGGAGTTGAGCATGCCGTCTGGTGGGATTCTGAGTATGCGATCCCTGATTATCCTTGTTCCGCCCAGAACTCCGAGGTCCGGTTTAAGCTCCTGGAGGAGCAGCCTGCAAGTCTTCTTGTTGTGGTGGGGTACCTTGTACATCGGGATATCCTTTCCCTCAAGAAGCTCGGTGAATGTCGGGGCGACCCTGTGGCCCTTTATCCGCTCAAGGAACTTTCCCTTCTCCTCCTCGGCTATATCTGAGGCTTCCTCGATGAGTGCCATTGGATAATGTCCAGCCTCCATGAGTTGCATCAGCATCTCTCTGCCGTAGGGGTGCTCCTCCAGTACCATGAAGACGAACTGTTTATTGGGCATGCGGAAAATGGGGGTTGATTGGGTTAATAATGTTCCTAGTAAAGGGAGCCTGCCAGCGCGTTACCGCAGTTGCAGGTCCTCTCATCAGGGATCTCTTTCAGACCGCTCATAATGAGCTTCTTGAATTTGGCGCTGTTGCCTTCCATGGTCTCAAGCACCTCGGCTGCGCTCACGGGCTTGTCTGCCCAGACATCATAGTCCGTGACCATTGCCACGCTGACGTAGCATATCTGCGCCTCCCTAGCCAGGATCACCTCTGGGTACATTGTCATACCTATGATATCGCATCCCCATTGCCTGAACAGCTTGGACTCGGCCCTGGTGCTGAACCTAGGTCCTTCAATGCAGACATAGGTTCCCTCCTTGTGTACCGTTAGGCCCAGCTTCTCGGCGTGGTCCCCGAAGAACCCGTGGAGTTGGGGGCATATTGGGTCAGCCGCGCTGATGTGGCACATCTGTCCGCCCTCGTAGAACGTGTCGATGCGCTTCCTAGTTCTGTCGATGAACTGGTCCGTGATCACGAAGTGGCCGGGTTCATAGTCCATCCTGAGGCTGCCCACCGCGCTGCTGGCGATGATGCGTTTGACTCCCAGCTTCATCAATGCCCATGCGTTGGCCCTGAAGGGAATCTTGTGGGGTGGGATGACGTGTCCATCCCCGTGCCTGGGGAGGAACGCTATCCGTTTTCCCTCAAAGTCCCCGATGGTTATTGTGGCTGATGGTGAGCCGTAAGGTGTGTGAACCTTGACCTTCTCGGCGTTATCAATGAGTTCTGGGTCATAGACCCCTGTCCCGCCTATGATCGCAAAATCAGCTGATGGCTTTGACATGCCAAGGATATCGCATGTAAATACGATAAATGTTTGGTTTTGGACTCTACAGCAACGTTTAAGACCTTAGCGCCGCTCCTCCCGTGGAATAAAATGGAAAAGTCCCGCCACTATGCGCTGATTTTACTCACAACGATAAGCATCACCTACTTTGTTGAGAACTTCCTTAGGAGCGCGGCGGGGGCATTGACCCCACTGCTCATCGAGGAGCTAAACATCAGTCACAGCTCTATGGGCTTGCTGATCTCTGCTTACTTCTTCATCTACGGTGTCATGCAAGTACCCAGCGGAATACTCAGTGATAGGTTGGGGGCCAGGAAGACTATCCTGTTCTTCACGACACTGACTATCGTCGGGATTTTCCTCTTCTGGTGGAGCAAGAGCTACGAGTTTCTCTTCGTTGCCCAGTTTCTTATCGGGATCGGGTGCAGCACCTTCTACATTAACGCAGTAAAACTGATATCCGCCTGGTTCCCAGCAAACAGAAAGGCAACCGCGATAGGTATACTCAGCGCATCAAGCGGTCTTGGAAACTTTATCTCATACATGGGTTTCCCCCTCGCGGTTGAGAGATTGGGCGGATGGAGGACCCTGTACCTGTGGATGAGCATACTCCTTGTGATCAACTGGGTCATGAACATCTTCCTCCTCAAAGACAAGGGCGATATCCAGATACACGCATCAAGACCCGACAAGCCCCCTATAATGAAAACCATTGTTGCCACCCTCAAGGACAAGCGACTATACCCCTTCTTTGCCGGTTATATGCTTAGCACGACCGCGTGGGTCTTCATGAGCTGGATGCCCCAGTTCCTAATCGATGTCAGGGGAATGACCTACATCCAGGTTGGTCAGATCGCAAGCCTGGGAACCATCGCGGGTATCCCCGGTTGTATCCTCGTCTCGGCGATAAGTGACAGGCTAAAGACGAGGAAAGCCCCACTTCTGGGCTTCTCGATTCTAGCATCGGTTATACTGATAGTGTTCCTTAACCTCCCAAGCTCAACACCGGTCTATGTGTTCTCGGCACTGAACTTTTTGATGGGTTTCGCGTACAGCTACTGGGTCCTGTACTTCAGCATGATTCCCGAGACCCTTCCTCCAGAGAGGGCCGCTGTAGGGCTTGGCTTGGTCAACGGATTGGGCACGATAGGCTTCAGCATCTTCACCCCGATCTACGGTTACTTTGTTGATGTTACTGGGTCTTACACTATATCGAATACCCTGATCCAAGGGCTCTCTTTGATGATGCCGCTGATATTCTTCTTCTTCTTAAAGGAGTGTTACGGCGGAATCTATGACGACGAGTAATAGAGACCCACTGGATCGTCTATAATTATTCGTTAACTACATACATTATCCTTAAGTGCTTCAACAATGACTAGCTTTCCCGAGGTGCAAGAGACTCAATAAATTAAACCCGGAAGGGTATCCAGAATCCGATAAACTTCTCGTGACATGCGGGCTACCATACGTCAATGGCCCCATGCATATCGCCCACCTTCGAACCTACTTCCCCGCGGACATCTACGTCAGGTACCAGCGAAAGCTGGGCAGGGACGTGGTATTCTTCTGCGGAAGCGACACCCACGGCACACCCATAACTGTGAAGGCCGAGGAGCAGGGCACAACACCGGAGCGGATAGCCAAACAGTATCATGAACATTTCAGACAGATATTCCCAAGGCTGGGAGTATTCTTCGATAACTACGGCAGCACGGATGACCCCGTGAACCATCACAGGACCCGGGAGATAGCCATGAACCTCATCGAGAACGGCTATATCTACCAGAAGGACGTGACGTTACCCTATTGTCCAACCTGCGAGCGTTTCCTGCCCGATAGGTACATGGAGGGAACCTGCCCCCACTGCGGCGCGGATGCTAGGGGTGACGAGTGCGACCAGGGATGCGGCGTGTATCTGGAGCCAGGGGAGATCAAGAACCCTAGATGCACAATATGCGGAACCACGGCGGAGTACAAGGAGACAAGTCACCATTTCTTGAAACTCACTGCCTTTGAGGGCTTCCTCAATGGGTTCCTTGAGGGCCTCGGGGGGACCGAGAACGCCAGGAACTACGCCAAGGGCTGGCTCAAGGGAGGTCTCAGAGACTGGAACATAACCAGGAACCTGGACTGGGGCATCCCGTTCCCAGGCGCGAAGGACCTTACCTTCTATGTCTGGTTCGACGCCCCCATCGGCTACATCGGTAGCACGGAGGAGTGGGCGGGGCGCACAGGCGGCGACTGGGAGCACTACTGGAAGGGGCCGGGCAGACTTATCCACTTCATCGGAGGGGACATCGTCTACCACCACTGCCTCTTCTGGCCCTGCATGCTCAAGGGGGCAGGGTACAGCGTCCCAGACGCGGTTGTGGCCAGCGGCATGGTGAGGGTGGAGGGCCACAACTTCAGCAAGAGCAGGGGCTATGTCCTCTGGGTCGAGGACGAGTACCTTGAGGAGGGTTTGGACGCCGACTCGCTCAGGTACTACATAGCCAGCTACACAGGCCACACCAGGGACCTTGATTTCAGCTGGGAGACCTACGCGAGCAAACTCAACAAGGAGCTTGTGGGTATCCTGGGGAACTTTATCTACAGGAGCCTCCTCTTCGCGCACAGGAACTATGGCAAGGTACCCTCGGGGTTCATCGAGCCCGAGATCGAGGGAGCCGTAAATATGGCCATCTCGGACATCACGGGATACGTCCAGAAGTATGAGTTCAAGAAGATATGCGACACCCTTCTGGGGCTCGCCATAACTGGCAATAAATACCTCCAGGAGAGGGAGCCGTGGAAGCTCAAGGAGACTGACCCAGACGAGGCGAGGGATGTCATCCACAACGCAGTGTGGCTCAGCAGGGCGATAGCCATACTGGGAGAGCCCGTGTTCCCGTTCCATGCATACGAGGTCTACAGGCAGCTGGGGCTTGACGGTAACAGCTACAGCCTGGACGAGGCACTGGGGGCATTGAACATCGGTCTAAAGCTCAACAAGCCAAGGCCGCTCTTCAACCAGCTCTCCGAGGAGAGGCTCAAGGAACTGGAGGCGACGTTATCCCGCAGGATATCCATGGCCTCAGGCAACTCTTCATAGTAACAAATAGAAGCCCTCACGGGTCTATTCTTTCTGAACACAATGGAGCTCAAGCTGGATCTTCACATACACTCTGATTACTCGCCTGACAGCTTCAACTCCATCGACGAGATCAACAAGCGTATCGGGGAACAGGGGTTCGACGGGTACGCACTTGCGGACCATGACACAATCAAGGGGCTTGATGAGGCCCGCGAGAAATCCGCTGACTTGGTCTTCATTCCTGCAATGGAGGTGTCCGCTCGGAGGGCCCATGTTGTAGTTCTTGACCCAGTCGAGGTAGTACCTCCGGGATTGAGCCTCCCAGAGACCGTTGACCTCATCCATGACCAGGGGGCGACCGCCATCCTTGCGCATCCATACGGGTTGCCCAGGAGCTGGCCCCAGATGCATCAGGTTGAGATGGCTAACCTTGATGCCATCGAGGTTGCCAACAGTGCTCAGGTGCCCTATGATGTCATATGTAACTTGAACCAGAAGCTTGCTGACCGGTTAGGATTGCCCGCCACCGGGGGGAGTGACTCACATATACCGAAGACGGTTGGGAGGTCCTATACAATTGTTGAATCCGAGTCAACGGATTATCTAGATGTAATTAAAGCGATCAAACTGGGTCACACTAGGACTGGTGGATCATACACCAGGTTTGGCGAATGGTTCGCCAAGAATGTACTGAAAAGGATGCGATAGGGCTAGTCCCAGTTCGCTTCCATGTCGTAGAGTTCTACACCAAGGTCGATTTTCGTTGTGGCTCTACCGACGTTGTCTTCCATGTTGTACAAATCCATCTCTTCCAGTGCCATCACCCCCTTGATTATTCCAGTTAGGTCCAGTACGGGCCTAATTTTTGATCCCCACAAGAACTTTTGAGTGTCTTGCACTAATTCTGAACGAGCAAAGCTTCTCGCTTTCTCAACTAATACCATGTCTCTTTTTCCTCCCCCAATTTAGCCCCAACGAGTAATGTCTTACACACAGCTAGTTTGTCTCAATAAGTTGTGTTTATCAGAGCTAACCTTGTAATATATTGCAAATCTAATAACATCTCCCGTATTGACGACATGCTGGATTGTATTGATGCTGTTAAATATCCTCATGGAAAATGAGTAACTTTCGATATTCTCATCCAATGAGAGTAACTGTTTATTAGCTCTCCACTAAGATGCGTTCTCAAGATAACAGAAACAAGTCAAAACGGTGATGAAATTCATCCGAAAATGTAATTGATAATGCAACGACTCTATGACAAAAATAGCCGTTGGATTTATATTTACTTTCACTCACCCCACCTCCAATCTGATGCGTGATGGTATTTACTTTATATACCTCCTCCCCCCGCACCGTTTAATAAACACCAAATCCCCCAAAAGAAGGAATCCCGATGCCCAATGTACACGTAAAGTCCTATGGATGCAGCGCCAACACGGCTGATGCCGAGATAGCGAAGGGCGTACTAGTCGAGGACGGGCATACACTGGTAGACACCCCAGAAGAGGCCGATATCAACATCATAGTCACATGCGTCGTCAAGACGCCCACGGAGCAGAAGGTCTCAAGGGAGCTCAGGGAGCTGGAGGCATCGGGAAAACCCCTCATCGTGGCGGGGTGCATGCCAAAGTCCATGAGCAGCAGGGTCATCCAGCTGGTCCCCTCTGCAAGCATGGTAGGACCAGACGATATCGAGAGGATGGCCGAGGCGGTTCACCACGCACTCAACGGAGAGAAGGTGAGCTACATCGACGGCGAGCCCACTGACAGGACCTGCCTCCCCAGGGTCAGGGCCAACAACCTGGTCCATATCGCCCCCATCAGCACGGGCTGCCTGGGAAACTGCAGCTACTGCATAGTCAAATTCGCCAGGGGGAACCTCTACAGCTTCCCCGCGGAAAAGATAGTCAAGGACATCACGGATGCCGTCGCGGATGGCTGCCGTGAGGTCTGGGTCACGGCGGAGGATACCGCGCTATACAACCACGAGGGGATCAGGCTCCCCGAGCTGCTGAACATGATCACTGCCGTGGAGGGCGATTTCAGGGTCAGGGTGGGCATGACCACGCCCAACAGCCTCGACGAGATAATGGACGAAATGATCGAGGCCCTCGCCCACGAGAAGATGTACAAGTTCATACACATACCAATCCAGGCGGGCAACGACGAGATCCTTCGTTCAATGCGGCGGAAGTATACGGTCCAGGAGTTCAAGGAGGTAGCCAACAGGTTGAGGACGGCGTACCCCAAGATAGGGATCAGCACCGATATCATCTGCGGCTTTCCCGGTGAGACCGAGGAGCAGTTCCAGGACTCCCTCGACCTCATCGAGTGGCTCAGGCCGGATGTACTCAACATCAACAGGTTCTGGGAGAGGCCAGGGACCGATGCAGCTACAATGCCTGGGCGGCTCCACGGCAGAGACACCAAGCAGCGGTCACGCAAGATGACCAACCTCTGGAAGGAGCTCGCCGTTGAGGTGGGCGAAAGATGGCTCGGCTGGGAAGGGGATATTCTGTTGACCGAGGATGGGAAGAACGACACAAAGGTGGGCCGAAACTACGTGTACAAGACGGTTGCCGTAAAGACAGACTCCCCGTTGGGTTCATTTATCAGGGTGAAGGTGAAGGGGGCTGGGGTCGGCTTCCTGACCGGCGACGAGGTCTAGGGCTCTTTAGGACCCTGTGACTCAACGTACTCTGCCACGTCATTGAGCAGCTCCCTGCAGTCAAAGACTACTCCGCCCTTGATTGTCCATCTGACGCCCCCGCCGTGCGTCACGGTCTTCCCCTCCTCGCCGTAGATGTTGACGCCCGTGCCGTACATCACCTTAAAGTTGTCCAGAGGGTTCCCATCGATGATGGCGATATCCGCCGGTGCCCCCTGCCTGAGGCCGTGGACCCTTTCCTCGTCCCTGAGGCACTTGTGGGCATTGGTTGTGGCGATCTGTATGACGTCAATGGGATGTATGCCCGCCTCCTGGTAGAGCTCAAGCTCCCTGATTAGTGCGAACCCGAACAGCGCGTAGATGAACGCGGTGTCGCTGCCCGCGACTAGGGTCCCGCCGTTGTCGAAGAAGTACTTGACCCACTCCATCCATATCCTGTACTTCTGCTTCCACGCGATCTCGTCGCTGGTCCTCCAGTTGAAGAAGTGGGTGGCGTGCCTTCCCGGGCTGGGGCTGTAAGCCTCCCAAAGCTGCCTCACGGTGTACCTCTCGTGCCATGGCAGGGATTTAACCCTCTGATAGTCCCTGTGGCCCTCGTACACCACCATGGTGGGGTCCCACACGGTCTTGTTCTCAAGTAGTGTATCGAACACGGCCCTGACCCTCTCGGGGTACTTGGCTGCCTCGGTCCAGATGTACCCGCTCATCCTGAACCTGTCCACCTCGTTGGCGTAGTTGTAGCCCGGAGGGAACGGCTGGGTCCCCGGTATCGCTGCCTGGGGTATCCCGTAGGTGTGCTCGATGCTCAGCATCTCCTTGGCCGCGTTGCTTGATATCACGGCGTCGAGGTCGCAGTTGACGGGGTGGTGTATGGCTATCCCCGCGGGCAGGCCCACCTTCCTGACCTCATCTGCCATGGTCTCCACCATCTCCGGTGTGACGTGGGGCCTCGGGATGGACTTGATGCCGTCTACGCCCATCTCCTTCAGCTTCCTGACCGCTAGTCTCGCTTCCTCTACAGAGTGTGCCTCCACCGGCCACGAGCCGAGGACGACGATTCGGGGCGCGGTTATCTCGTTCTTCTCGCTGAGCCTCTTGTGCTCAAGGAGTTTCTCGTCGGTGTTGAACCCGCAGGTGCGTATGGTGGTGATGCCGTGGGCCAGGAAAAGGTTGTACGCGTACTCGGTCCCTTTTGGTCCGCACTTGTCGTCGGCGATATTGATGTGGACGTGCATGTCAACGAGCCCGGGTGTCACGTACATCCCCCTCGCCTCAATAATATGCTCGGCCTCGGGCCTCTTGTTCTTGTAACGCGCGAGGCTAATGGAGTCCACGTTCTGGATCTGTTTGATCTTGCCACCCTCCACCAGGATATCGCATGGGCCGTATGGCGGCGTCCCCTTCCCGTTGACGATCATGGCGTCCCTGATGACCAGGGTCCCGTACTCTTTTCCCTTTGACATGGATCAGAGTCACCCCTCGAATTGATAATATTAACCACCAGAAACACCTATCAGCGGATCAGCCACCTTTGATCAATCATGCTGAAGGGAAAGAAAGTCAACGTCCGGCCCTTAGAGTCACGTGACCTTGACTGGTTCGTCGAGTGGAACAACGACCCTGACTACACGGGTCCCTACGAGCCCATGGAGGTCATGGGCAGGGACGCGGTCGAGAAGTGGTTCAACGGGGAGAACAGCAACTCGTGGTGGGTCATAGAGGACAAGGACGGGAACCCCGTGGGGCAGGTTATCACTGGGCCGGACGCTGCGCACCAGTTCATCGGGTACATCCTCCACCCGGATTTCAGGGGTAAGGGCTACTGCACCGAGGCCGTGGAGATCATGGTGGACTACCTGTTCCTGTCCAAGAACATCGTCAGGGTCCAGGCCGAGACCAACCAGGAGAACACGCCGTCCATCAGGGTGCTTGAGACGGCGGGGTTCACCTTCGAGGGCGTACGGAGAAAGGGGTTCTTCTCTCAGGGCAAGTTCAACGACGGCTCGTTGTACAGCATCCTGAGGGATGAATGGGAGCCGAGAGTATTATCCAAGGGCTCAAAAATCTAACAGAGGATAGGGTTCTTCTACAATTTTCTTCTCAGCGGTAGCTTCAGAACAAATGTGGTGCCCTTTGCGCTTGTCTCGCTCATCTCCAGCGAGCCGCCGTTGGACTCTATCGTGTTCTTGCAGAACGCCAGTCCGAGGCCGCTGTGCCCCTGTTTCGTGGTGTTGAACGGCTGGAATAGCTTGTCCATAGCCCGTTCCTGTATGCCCGTGCCCGTGTCCCTCACGTGGATGGCCATGTCGTAGAGGGACGTGACCTTCAACGACAGGGTTCCCCCTCCCGGCATGGCCTCTATGGCGTTGTTGAGGAGGTTCCTGAGTATCCTGGTGAAGCTGGTCTCGTCGATCTTCACAATCAGTAATGCCTCGTCGTACTGGGTCTTGACCCTGATGTTTCTCGGCAGGAAGGTCTCGTCAAGGACCTTTCTCATTGTCTGGTTGACCTCGATGAAGCCGTCGCCAAGGGAACTGCTGGAGACCGTCTCGCGTATCTTCTCGGAGACCTGAAGTGAGACCTCGGCGTTTGAGTTGATGCTGTCCGCTATCTGCGGGATCAGTTCGGGTTGGTTGCGGAGCAGCAGGCTGGCGTTGATGATGCTGAGGATGTTTTTCTGCAGCTCTCCCCTGACCATTGTGGTCACCTTCTCGGCGTGGTCAAGGCGGCCTAACGCGTAGTTGAGCTTCCTGCGATTTTCCTCCTCCTCTATCGCCTCCTTGTCGTTCCTTTTTATCCTGTTGAACGTGAAGGCGACGTGATACGCCAGGGTCTCCAGGAGCTTCCTGTCGTCCTCGGTGAAATCGTTTAGCTTCAGGCTCTCCACGTTTAGCACGGCTACAGTTTCCCCGTTGAGCACGGCGGGTACCGCCAGCTCCGATTTTGCGTTGGTGGGTCCCCTGACGAACTCCGGTGTCTTTGATGTGTCAGGGACGAGGATGCTCTTCGCCTCCCTCACGGCCTTCGTGGTTATTCCTTTCCCGAGGATGGGCATGGTGAGGTCCATGTACTGGGCCCCCCTCATCCCTAGGGTCTTCAACTGTGGACCCTCGACGATGTGGAACGTGATTGTCTGATATTCGAACACGGTTTCCATGATGTCCAGGGTCTTTTCAGATACCTCCTGGATGGTAACGGCGGAGCTAAGGCGCACTGCCTGCTGGTAGATGGCGTCTAGGCGCTCGGCGTTTCTCTTTTTCTCTGTGATGTCCCTGATGAATATGAGGTGGGCGTCCTCTCCATGATAGGTGGTCTTGCTCAGGGTGACCTCCCCTCCCCTGATGGCCCCGTTTTCGGTCCTGAAATCCGTCTCGAACACATAGCTTGACCCATCGGCTGGCGGGGTTAGCTTGTCCTTGGTGTCGATGAAGAACTCCATTATATCCCTCCCGATGCCGTTTTCCATCTTGTCAATGCCGATCAGCGTAATTGCTGACCTGTTCATGAACTGGATCTTGTTTTCCCTCAGAATGACGATGGCGTCCCTGCTCTGCTCAACCACCTTCTTGTACAGCTCGTCGGTTCGGTGCTTCTCCACCGTGTCTCTGATCCTCTTGGCTAGTACCTGGAAGTGGGTTGGCTCCCCCTCTTTTCTGAGGTAGTCGTCGATCCCGGCGTTGAACGCTTTCTCGGCAACCTCCTCGCTGCCCTGTCCCGTGTAGAGGATGAATGGTATGTTGCTGTTCTCGCGTAGCTTCTGAGCGAGCTCGATGCCGTTCATGCTCAGCATTTTGTAATCGCTTATTATGCAGTCGAAGGGGTCCTCGCCCTGCAGCCTCAGGGCCTCTTCTGGGGATAGAACCGATCTTACCTTGAGGTCCTTGTCGATCTGCTCAAGGAACAGCTTGGTTAACTCCAGTTGGGGTTCCTCGTCGTCGATGTGGAGTATCCTAAGCGGGCGTTCACCTGTCATAATTGTTCTCTCTGAGCGGTAATATGTGGAGAATAAATGGGTATTTTAAAGTTAATAATGTTTGGAATACTATTTCTATTTACTTCGTTTGAATATTTTATAGATTTTATTTATTCTAGTTTATGACTTATCAATCGATTGTAACACTATTTTAGTGAATTTATAAGAGTTAGTGTTATGTCAAGACATTTTTAATAGATTAAAAAAGAAACCAAATGTCACTATAACATGAGACAATGCGATTCTGAGGGCGACAAAAGGTGGGTGTCCGCTACGAACAAAGTTAATAACGAACCCCATAACCCTTGAACAAGAAATGGTGGCCCTAACCAAAGAGGTATTGCCCGCAATCATAGCATCGGACCAGGCGGGACTTGACGATATGCTTAACCGAGTCAAGGATTTCGCAGGAAACATCATGCTGGACCTGATGGATGGAAAACTGGTCAAGGCATCATCGCTCGACTTTCCCATGAGGTTGCCGAAAGGACCCAGGTATCAGTTCCACGTAATGGCGGTTGACCCCATCCAGAGGTTGATGGAAGTCCCCGATGAGGTCGATACCGTCGTGCTCCACGCCGAGACCCTTGACGATATCGGAGAGGCCATCGAGGCAGCACGCGAGAAAAAAGTCAAGTTCTTCATCGCGTTGAACCCTGAAACCCCTGTCAATGTGCTGGAACCATACCTTAGCAGGCTCGATGGGGTGCTTATCATGTCCGTTCACCCAGGCCAGTACGGGGCAAAGTTCCTGCCGGAGCAGCTAGAAAAGGTCAGGGAGATCAGGGCAAAGTTTGAGACCATAACTATCGAGGTTGACGGCGGCATGAACGACAAAACCATGGGGGCTGCCGTGAAAGCTGGCGCAAACCAGATCGCGTCTGGCTCGTATATCATGAAAAGCGGTGACCCCGAGGCGGCTTACGAGTCCCTCAGGGCCCTCTTCTAATCCGCGGCATCGAAACAAGTTTATTATCTACGACCACTGACCAACTGGGAGACGGAGGGAGTAGGCCTGGCGAAGGGATTGAACATCGTATCCGAGGGGCAGCGAATCAACCTGCGCGTCTACCAGAGGTTCTTCTACCCGATAACCCAGAAATGGGAGGGAGAGGAGTACACCGTTTACTCTGACACCGGCAGGGAGAAGGAGATCAACTACAAACATATCGAGACCTACGGCCTTGATGACCCCTTCGCCAGGGACAGGCTGGTGCGGCTGGCGAGGGCCCTTAACGCATTGGAATGCCATAGAGGTGAAAGGGGCATCAAGGAGTGCAGGGTGACCATCTGCACAAACAAGGAGCTGTTTGACCCCACCACTATTGATATCAAGTACGTCCCCTTTGATCCCGAGAGGCTCCAGAGCCTCGCCGCAAAGATAAAGATTGAGCGCCGTAAGATCGAGTGGCGTAAAAGAATGAAATCCTAGTTCAGGCGGGCATCGAACTCGTCCAGCACCGCCTGCAGGTGCTCCTTGGGTATCTTCATGCCGCATGCCCTGCTGTGGCCTCCACCGAAGCCTTCGTACTTTGACGCTATCTCCTTACACATGTCGCCCAAGTGTTCCTTGAGATTCATCTCCCCCCTGAGGCTCATGTTGTAGTGCTCGCCGTTGGTCTTGTAGCTGATGCCGACATCGGTGCCCAGAGTGTCTATCAGGAGGTTTGAGGTGCCCCCTGTGCTGTAATCGTTGATTGACTCCATGAACGCGACCCTTCCCTTCACAACCGCGTGTTCCGGGATCAGCTCCTTCATCTTTGTCATCTCCTCAAGGCTCTGGATGGCCTTCTCCACTAGCCCCGGTATCCTGTGGGGGTAGCTGAACTTGCTCAGCTCCTCAAGGATCAGGCGCTTGAAATCCATTGTCTGGTCAGCTCCAAGGGCGTGCGTCAGTAGCTGTGCCTCGTGCTGGGCGAACTTTCTGTCCAGCTTTGCCATGATTTTGTCCGCGATGGGACCGTTCTCAAACATATCCGCGATGGCGGCGTATGCCGCGAGGCGTTTTCCTTCCTGTCCCAGCTGGTCCTTGAAGGTATCGTAGACCAGCACCGAGGCGCAGTCATCTGTCTGAAGCCTGATTGTTACACCCGCCTCAGTGAGGCGCTCCATGGACTCTTGGCTCATCTGGTGGTGGTCGATGATATGGATGTCCGCGAACTCACGTATCCTTAACAGCTCGGGCTCAAGGGATTCCCTGACGTTCAGGTCACATATGTAGAGCATGTCAACAGGGGGTTTGACGTCCTGAAGTGATTTCTCAAGGTTGTCGTAGTTGGCTAGGTGTATGTCGCTCTCCCTGGCCCGCTTGAGTAACGCGCCGCATGTGAGGCCGTCCGCGTCGTCGCCGTGTACTATCGATAGAACTGTCATCTTATTGTCCCCGGATTTTCTTTTAACTTAGAGGCGTCACTAAAAAAGGGTGGGGTATCCTTTGAAACCATCGTTTATTGATGGTTAATATTTCAAATAGTAGAAGCGGGTTCTATTGCGACATGTCAAACGAGATGGCTATTGTGCTCATCAACATGAAACCAGATGCCGAAGGAATAACCGAGTCCCTCAATGCGATAGA
>CAYLJH010000011.1:0-20372 GCA_964383685.1 uncultured Candidatus Bathyarchaeia archaeon
TTTAGATCAATTAGGCTATCTTCTTCGGCCGCCTCGTGAAAACGCTCGTATCGTACTCGATGGGCTCACCGACGCTCCACAGGAAGATGTGGGCGGTGCTGGGGCCGACGCGCTTGAATCTGGATTTCAGGCGTCCTACCACAACCTTGTAGTTGTTGCTCTTGTCCAGCCCGTCCAGCCACTTCTGGAAGCTACCGTGATCCCTGATTATCCTATTGAACTCCTCCGCGTTCTCGATGGTGGCCATGATCTTCTGCCTGTTCCTGATGATTCCCGCGTCGTTCTTGAGGCGCGCCTGGTCATCAAGCCCGTAGGCGGCTACCTTGTCGATATCAAAGTTATCGAAAGCTGCCTCAAAGTTGGGCCACTTGTTGGCTATCATAACCCAGTTGAGCCCTCCCTGGAAGATGCACCTGGTCATGTTTGAAAAGTACTCAACGTCCGTTGACGGTCTCGTGTCCTTGTAAACCCACTTTGGCATGGGCATTCCCGGTGGCATGATAAAGCCATAAGGTCGGGTGTTTTTGAAGGTTTCAGTGTCAGCGGTAGATGGCGATGAGGTCGCTGATGATGCCGTGGGCCGTCTCAACTCCTCCAGCGCCCCTACCGATGACCGTTACCTCATGAAGCCCGTCGGTGGTGAATGTGAGGGCGTTCATTGTGTTGTTGACGTTGGCAAGAGGGTCCGTCAGAAGCACCCTCTCAGGCGAGACCTTGGCTTTGACCACTCCATCCACGAGGGAAGCCTGTGCGATGAGCTTGATCTTCATGCCTTCCTTTTTCGCTTCCTCAATCATTGCCGAGGTTATTCCCGTGATTCCCTCGCGCTCCACATCAGTGGGTTTCAGTTTTGCTCCCATGAGGGTGTTGGCAAGTATGACCACCTTTCCCACCGCGTCCCATCCCTCGACATCCCCCGCAGGGTCAGCCTCGGCATAGCCCAGCTCCTGGGCTTCCTTCAACGTGGCGTCGTAATCACCCCCTTCCCCCATCTTTGTCAGGATGTAGTTGGTGGTCCCGTTGATGATGCCCCTGAAGCCCAGGATCTTGTTACCCGCCAAAGCCTCCTGGCCCAGGTTCACCGCGGGTGTCCCCGCCATCACGGTGGACTCTATCCTGAACTTTACGCCGTTGGCGTCGGCTAACTCCTTTAACTCGCTGTAGGCAAGGGCAGGCGGTCCCTTGTTGCATGTGATCACGTGCTTGCCGAGGCCCAGCGCCTCCCTGATGTGTGGTAGGCCGGCTCCCCCTGTCTCCAGGTTTGTCCCAGTGACCTCGACGACCACGTCCGCCCCTGATTCCTTGATTGTCTGTATGCTGTCAAGGCCCTTGATTCCCGTGGGGTATGACTCGACCGTCCCGCTCTCATCGAACGAGGCAAGAAGCTTCTCCAGGTCTATCCCTTCCTCCACCATGAGGCTCCCCTTGCTCCTCCCGCTAATAGCCACTAACTGGGCATCGAGGCCGTAGTTTTCTTTGAGTTCCTGCTGTTTCTGGCTCAGGACCCGCGCAAAGCCTTGGCCGACGACGCCGAATCCGATCAACGCGATTTTAGTCATGGGGTAGGGTACGGTGCGCGTGAAAATATGTGTTATCATCCATTTTTCGGGTTGACGGGTTTATAAGAAATAGAGGGGGGGATAGCCGCCCCGATCAGGGACGCCTCGCGTGCGATGACGTCATACCTCTGGGGAACGGCTTAGGTCCTCTAATCAGAGGTTCAGAAGCCACGAAATAAGGTTCGCAGACCAGTGGTACCTATTTCCCGAAGGGTTTATGGGGACATCAATCCCAGCCTCATGTATGCGGGGTTCCCTTGTCCCATACATCCGTGAGCACAGGGACCTGCTGGCCTACGTCCTCCTCGCCGAGCTCAGCCTAATCGTCATGTCCCTTGTGGTATTGACGGCCCAGCCGACCTACCCGGCCATGAATTTCATCATGAGGGCGTGTTTCGCTTTGATATGCGCCCTGGGAATCATCGCGGGGCTTTTCCCTGCGGTGCTATCCTTCTCCAAGGCGGAGAGGAGGGACGGGGAAGGCGTTTCGGGGCACCACCCCGATTGCGGGAGGTTCAACGGCCACACAGTCAACCTACTGGGGCAACGGAGATGCGCCGGGTGTACAGGCTTGGTGATCGGCGCATCAATCTCTCTGATAGGGCTTGGAATAGGACCTCCTGGCCTGAGCGTCGAGACCGCGTTCTGGGGCGGCGTCCTCCTCGTTGGGCTGGGTCTTGCCCAGCACTTCATTGACCTAGGAAACGAGTGGGTCCACCTGTCACTGAACACCCTGTTCGTTGTTGGTGCGTGGCTCATGTTCGAGTCAATACAGGCACTTGGACTGGGTGTAAAAGTTCAAGTGTACTTCCTCTCTATGACCGTTTTCTGGATCTGGGCGAGGATCAGGGCCAGCCAGTGGACCCATGTAGGGGTATGCTCAAGGTGCAACCAGGCATGCGTCCACATTTTTGAGTAAACCTTGTATAACTCTTCCCGGTCTCCTATACTGATTGATTTTGGTGTACTGCACAAAGTGTGGAACCGAGAACGAGGAAGAGGCGACCGAGTGCTCCAGCTGCGGGGCCCCGTTGAACATCTCTCACTCAATGTACAGGAGGAGGGGCTTTGACCTGGAGGACAACTGCTTCGGAGGGCAAGACAGGACAACCTGGCCTATAATTTTCGGAGGCTTCCTGATACTCCTGGGACTCTCGACCCTTCTGGAAGATGTGTTTAGCTGGTTCAGGTTCGATACCCTGTGGCCCGTATTCATAATAGGAATCGGGCTTCTCATCGTATCAAACGCCATGAAAAAGCGGCGTTAACCCTATTTTTTATGAGCCATCTGCCTGACGCGCTCGTAGAGCACTACGGCAGCCGCTACGCTCACGTTAAGTGACTCCAGTTTTCCCATCATGGGGATGTGGACGACCTTGTCGCACTTGTTCATTAACGTGGGGTTGACTCCCTTTGCCTCGCCGCCTAGCACGAAGGCCACGGCTCCAGTCAGGTCCTCGTCAAAGTAGGGCTTCTTGCCCGATGAATCGATGGCTATGAGCCTCACTCCGTCGTCCTTCAGCATCTTGATTGCGGGGTAGATGTTTGTCTGCCACACGGGCAGGTGCAGGCTACCGCCCATGGATACCCTGTGGACGGTCTCGCTGAGCTTGGCCGATCCCCTCTTCGGGATGGCTATTCCGTCGATTCCCGCGCCCTCGCCAGTCCTGATGATGGCTCCCAGGTTATGGGGGTCCTGCACCTCGTCAAGTATCATCACGCACAGGTCCCTGCCCGTCTCCTGGAGTACTTTGCCGAGACTCCACTGGGCGTCCGTCTGGGCGTACCCTATGATTCCCTGATACCTGCCCGTTACGCTGAGTCTCTCCATCTGTCTCTTCTTCACCATCTGGACGGGGACGCCGGTCTTCCGCGCAATGTCCAGTATAACCTTAATCTTAACTTCCGTTTCGCTGCCCCTCTCCACCTTGAGCATGGTCACTATGCCCTGTTTCATTGCCTCGTGGACGGGGTTTCTTCCTTCTAGCTGGATCATTGCGTAATACCTGCGTTGAATATCAGGTGCTCTTTCTAAAACCTTCTCTATTTCAGGGTCAGGGCGTCCGTTTATTCCTGCTCCACTGGCCAAGCAGGAGGCCCATAACGGCCCCTAACGCGAGGAACAGGCCGAAGTAACGCTGGGCATAGGTCCCTATGATGCCGCCGATAATAACCCCAAAGATCATCCCCGTTAAGGGATTGAAGCGCGTCAAGATACCCATCACACCTTAAACCTGTTATCGGTTGATATGCTTTCCACTTGAGTTAACCATTTAAGCAGCACCACCGAATCGTCTAGTGGTCACATTGTCAGAGGGATCATTGAAGAACATGGGCGAGCTCCTGAGGAAAGGCGCAACTATGCTCAGCGAGAGCTGCCCCGAGTGCAACACCCCGCTATTCAGGCTCAAGGACGGTAGCCTACTCTGCCCCATGTGCAACAAGCCCGTGGTCATCGTGTCCGCCGATGCCGACATTGAGGGCATGGCCCAGCAGGGAAGCATCGATCAGACCCTTCTCAAAAAGGTCAAGGAGATACAGGGCAAGCTGCAGGCTGAGAGTGATCCCGAGAAGATCAACGCGCTCCTGGAGACATTGATGAAGCTCCTGGACGCCCGTGAGCGAGTACGCAAGCTCGCCTAGACCAGCGTTATTATTAGCACGGCTGCCACGATTGTCACGCAGCCGATTATCATCCGAGGGGTGATCCTCTCAGAGTCCTTCAGCAGGACGACGCTCAGGATAAGCCCGAACAACGGGTTGGCCCCGATTATCGCAGAGACTACACCCACGGGCCCCTGCTGGGTGGCCATGAACATGCTGATCCACGCCACGCTGGTGGTTATCCCCCCACCAATTAGGAATGGCGCTGATTCCCTTGTAAACTTGAACTCGTTTGCCCTGCCCATGAGCCTCATCAGTATTGGATACGCGATAAACCCGGTCATCGCGCCCACGACTGCCCCGAGGATTGACTCGGGCAGGATGTTCAGCCCCACCTTCCTTACCGCACTGCTTGAGGCGTAGAAAAACGCGGAGGCAAGGGGGATCGCCATGTCCCTGATGTTTAGGTTTTTGCTCTTCCCCCCTCCGCTGATCATGGCTACTCCCGCCACCACTAGGATAGACCCAGAGATAGTCCAGAAAGTCACGGCTTCTCCGAGGAAGACCACTCCCAATAGCATCGCCCAAAGAGGGTTTGTGCCAACGAGGCTAGTGCTGACGGGCACGCCGAGCTTCTCGATGCTCATGTAGTTGAATGTCCTGCCCATGATGGCGGCGAGAAAGCCCGCCACTACAAAATATAGTACCGCTTCCAGGTTGAAAGCTGGCCTATCAAAGACCAGAAGGGTGCTCAGTATCAGGGTCTGTACCGCGGCGACTGATACGGTGGCGGTCGCGGGCGTCGTGTGACTCAAAGCCTTCTTTACAAGAACGGCGTTGAGTCCAAAGCTGACCGCGGCGATCAGGCCGTAAACCTCGAATCTCATGGTAATGGTCGTAGGAAATGGTTCCCCCGATTTAAATCAATGTAAAATAGCTAAAATACGGTGATCAGGAGCACGCCGAGGAATATAGTGACGCACCCCGCCACGACCCTGCGGGTGATCCTCTCCGTGTCCCTGAGAAGCAACGCGGTCAAGACCAGGCCGAAGAGGGGCGCGGCCCCGATCAGCCCGGTGACCACGGCGATTGACCCTGACTGGAACGCGGTGTACATGGAAAGCATGGCCACGCTGACCACCACGCCGCCCCCGACAAAGAACTTTAACCCGCTGGTCCGCGGGTTGAACTCCCCGAGCCTTCCCCTGGATGCGAGGTAAAGGGGGAACACTATGATGCTTGTTATGGAGCCTATTACCGCCCCGAACCCCGCGTTTGGGATGATGGACATCCCCATTTTCCGCACCATGTTAGCCGATGCGTAGCCGAAGGCCGCCAGTATAGGGAGGATTAAATCGGTCCTTTTGACTCCCTCGTCAAGCTCAAGCCCGCTCATGACCAGAACACCGAGGACGATCAGCACGACCCCAGCCAGTGTGGAGGGAACCATTGGCTCCCCCAGGATCACGATGGCCAGCACGTTGCTGAACAGCGGGTCTGTACCGCTCAGGCTTGTGGCCACGTTGACGCCCACCCTGTCGATGGCGACGTAGTTGAGCGCCCGTGCGATGGTGGACGCGAAGACGCCCGCTAGCACAAAGTACCCCACGGCCCGCCAGTCCCAGACAATGGGTGACCTCAAAGCGATGACCGCGAGTATGGGTGTCTGGACGAGGGACACGATGATGGCCGCAGTGACCGGGGTAGAGTCCCTGAGCCCCTTGCGGATCAGTATGGCGTTCAACCCGAAACAGAACGACGTGAGAAGCGCGTAGAACTCCACCTGCAACGTGATCCCGGAATGGTGCCTCCTCGGGGATTTAAACCAATGTTAGGCTCTGGAAAAAAACTTTCAATACTTCTGATATATTTAGTGAATTGAGAAATGGTGCGCCTGAGGAACGTCCCGTTTTACTCGGCCCACCCTGCGGTCTTTCCGCATATATGACCCTTTTCTGGAGCTATTTATTGGTTGAGGATCGAAATAGATGGCTCAACTTGGACTATATCGGGGGATGCCTCTGCATTTCTTGTTGACAACGGCTCCCTCCCAGGTGGTGAAATCGTCACCAAATGAATTACGTCACCCGTTGAACCGTTTTCCTCCAAAAATGTCCCGTAATGTTGAGAATGTAAGGTAACTCTGTAACCCGATGACGGCCGGGACCCCCTTGACACTGCTTTTATGTCTGGCTACGTTCTTGGGACACATGGGGGACAGGCTCAGGGGCATGAACATCCTGGTCACCGGATCAGGCAGGGGCTTCGGGCAGTCCATGGCAGTTGCCTACGCCTCTGAGGGTGCCCACATCATCTCCACTTCCAGAACCTGGAGCGAACTCAGGAACACCGAGGACTATGTCAGGGCGGTGGGCGGTCAGGTCACCACCATCCCGTGCGACCTCTCCGACGACGAGTCAGTCAAGGCCCTGGTAGTTGCTGTGGAAGACATGGGCGGTCTCGATGTCATGGTCAACAACGCGGCCACCAGCCCCTGGAAGACCATCGGGGATATGGACATCAAGGACTGGGACAACGTATTATCAGTCAATCTCCGCGCCCCGTTCCTCCTCACCAAGCTCCTCTACGAGTCCATGGCAGGGAGGGGAGGCGGCAGCATAATCAATATCAGCTCGGGCTCAGCCAAGTTCGGCTTCATGGCCGCCCTGGCCTACTGCCCCAGCAAGTTCGGGCTTGAGGGCCTCACCCAGTGCCTTGCGCTGGAGCTGAAGCCCCACAACATAGCGGTGAACTCACTCAACGTCAGCGCCCCTCCTGGCCTCCTGTTGAAGCCCACCGAGCTTACCGAGGAGGAGGCGGACAGGATGCCCGAGGAGGTCAGCGTCAAGTACGCTACTGTGGATTCCATGGTGCAGAAGTTCACTGACGCATGGGTCTTCCTTGCCCAGCAGAGGGGGGACGGGATCACCGGCCAGAGGTTCAGGGCGCGTAACCTCGCAGAGGACCTGACGGGTCTAGGCGAGGAGGCGGTGGCCAAGAGGTACCGTGGAAAGCTCCTTGAGGCCGTCTACACACAGATCGATTTCCCGGAGAAGGTCAAGTACCAGACACCCGAGGGCGGCTGGAAGGAGATCAGGTTTACCAAATAATTTAATCGATGAGCTTCCCCACGTGGCTCAGGATCGCATCGTGGACATCATCGAGGCTCTTGGTCGCGTCAACCACTACAAGCTCGCCCTTCTCGACGTACCTCAGGTACTCCGTCCTCACCTTCTTGAGATACTCGTTCTCCTCAAAGACCGTCTTTTCCCTGTCGGAGACACGACCCAGGCTCCTGTCGGGGTCAATGTCCAGTAATATTACCAGGTCGGGCACCAGGGCGTGTTTGTTCAGGCTCTGCATCCAGGCGACATCGGCTCCCGCTGCCCCCTGGTAGGCTAGGCTGCTGTGCTTGTACCTGTCACTGATGACTATTTTCCCCCCATCCAGGGCCTTCCTGATGTTTTTCCCGTGCTCTATCCGGTCCGCGGCGAATAAAAGCGCCTCTGTTTCAGGGTCGAATGACCTGTTCTTGGAGTTCATGTAATCCCAGAGAAGGGAGCCGATGGCCTCATGGGTTGGCTCCATGTGCTGCTCAACCTCGTAGCCCTTGCCTTCGAAGAACTTTGATAGCATCTTGATCTGGGTTGATTTGCCCCCTCCGTCGATCCCCTCGAAGACTATGAAAAGCCCCTTCATCGCCAAGGTAGCAGCGGTTGGGGATAAATGGCTTTTGACCTAGAGCTGGAACAACTCGCGGTCGTAGGTGGTGAGGCTCTCGGCTCTACCGTTCTTGATGAGGATCATGTCCTCGACCCTGAGGTAGTACTCGCCCTTGTGCCACAGCTTTGGCTCGATGCAGAACACCATGCCGTCAACCAGCTCCTGCCTCTGCTCTGGCCTTAACCACGGGTCCTCGTGGACCTCGACGCCGATCTGATGGCCGACCATCCCGCTGGACAGCCTCTCCCTGAGCCTGTCACCGTAACCCTCACGGTCACACACCTTCTCGATGCTGCCAAAGATCTCATCCGTGTACTGGACCTCGGCGCCCATGGCGTCCGTGGTCTCTACTACCGCCGTCATCAACGCGGGGTAAGCCTTCTCGATGTGCTCAGGTGGCTCGCCCAGGTAGAAGCTCCTCCCCCAGTCGCTGCAGTAGCCGTCTTGCACGAAGCCGATGTCAAACGCGATTGCCGTACCTGACTCAAGTGGCTGGTCTGGCTCGTAGTTGAACACGCCCACCGGCTCGCTGCCTGACTTGCAGAACCCTCCGGTGGGTGGGAAGCTGATGTCTGTCGCCCCCCCAAGTCTCCCGAGGTTCCTGATCTTGCTTGTCAGCTCGTGCATTGATATGCCCTCGTCAAGCTCGTCGATGACCTTTCCCATCACCTTCTCAGTGAGGTGGGCGACGTTCCTCAGCTTTGTTATCTCGGTGCTGTCTTTGATCATTCTCTGCCTGTCAAGAATCCCCTCTGCGCTCTGGTACTTCGCCCCAGACGTATTCAATGCGATTGCCAGCACGAGGCTACCGTAGGTGTACTCGCCGAAACCGATCTTCTTGGGGCTGTCAAACTCTGACATGATCTCCTTGACCGTGGGCTTCATGTTCTCCAAAGGTCCAAGAGCTCTCGCGTCGGTTATCCAGCACTCCTTCACATTGGCCCCGTTTCCCATGCCGCCGAGAACGATAGGCTCGCCTTCCCTTGGCACGAAAACGCTGTCCGCGGCGTAGTTCAGGTCTCTTCCGCTCCTCCAGTTCACCTTTGCCCCCGTGATGTACTGGAAATCAGGGCCTGATCCCAGCACGGCGAGGTCAAGGTTCCTCTCGTCCATGTCCGCCTGGAGCTGCTCAAGCCTCTTCCTATAATCAGTCATGGGTATAGTGTCATGTGAAAGCGATAAAGCGTTTATGACTCGCTCCCCGAGACCACCATAAACTTGAGGCGTCATACAGATGGCATGAACCCGAAGGTCTCCTTGATTCTCGCAGGATACCTGATTCAGTGGACTCCGAGATCAAGGACGGTCAGCGGTTCGGACGCCTCATCTACGGGATACTCAGGGCCGAGCTGCCTTAACCATCAGTTTTTAGATAACGAGCCCAACATCTCATTCATGCAGAGCTGGGAGATCAAGGACCCTATCCACGGTTACATCGAGGTGACGCCCACTGAGAGGGCTGTAATTGATACGCCCCAGTTCCAGAGGCTCAGGCGTGTCAAGCAGCTTTCAGCCGCCCACCTGACCTATCCGGGTGCAGAGCACACCAGGTTCCAGCACAGCCTCGGTGTCATGCACATAGCGGGCGGTATAGCCAGCAGGCTCCTGGACGTTGAGCTAATCAGTCAAGAGGACGCGGACAAGATACGCGTAGCCGGGTTGCTCCACGATATCGGGCACGGCCCATTCAGCCACCTTTTCGAGGAGGTCCTTGAGAAGATGGGCATGGACCACGAGCAGATGTCAACCAGGATAGTCAGGGAGACCGAGGTCGGCGACATGCTGGAGGCCGGCGGCTTTGATGCCCCTGAGATCGGGGATCTATCCATCGGGCACCTGGAGTGCGACAAGCCATTCATCAATAATATCATAGCGGGCCAGTTCAGCGCGGACGTGCTGGACTACCTGCCGAGGGACAGCTACTTCTCGGGCGTCGAGTACGGGAAGGTGGATTTTGACAGGCTGGTCAGGAGCATCGGGGTGGTGGATGATACCCTCGCGGTGAAGGACACGGCCCTGTACGTGCTGGAGTCCATGGTCATCGCCCGGTACATGATGTTCAAGGCCGTCTATTTCCACCGAAGCGTCAGGGCCGCAGAGGTGATGCTGGTCAGGGCAATGGAGCTGGCGGACGAGGAATTGGGGATAACGGACTTCAAGACCGCAGACGAGTACCACCAGCTCGACGACAACACGGTGATCAGCATGCTGTGCTCACTCAAGGACTCGCCCAGCAAGAAGAGCAAGACCGCGTACGAGCTGACCCAGGGGTACCTCAACAGGAAGCTACTCAAATGCGCCTACGAGACCGTGGTTCACAGGCGGGACAGGTTCTCAGTAAATGTCATGATTATGGCTGATATCAGGGAGAACCTGGCAAGGGATATCGCGGACGAGGCCGGCGTTGACCATAACACCGTCATCATGGACGTGTCAACGGCCCCCAGCGTGCCCTACGCTGCGTCCCAGCAACAGCCCCAGGACATACCCCTATACCACGAGACTGGGGACGGTGGGAAGACCAGGGTCAGTTTCAGCGAGATGAGCCCACTGGGAGGCACACTCGTCGGCTACCTTGACGTAATGAGGGTCTACGCGAAGCCCGATGAACTTGAATCAGTCAGAAAGGCAACCGAGAACAAGTTCGGCAAGGAGCAGTAGCTACCCAAATTAGCCACTAAAACCTGATATACCTCAACACCCCAGCAATAAATGGAGTTCTGGAGCATGTCAAAGGTGTATGTATGCCCATTTTGTGGGGTTGAGAAGCCGAAAAAGAACCAGATAGACTTTCATTTAAAGTACGGCCACGCCGAGGTCTATCACTTACTTCAAGAAGAAGTAGAGATTCAGGACCTTGAGGCCAAGATGGATGAGCTCTGCAAGGAAAAGAAGATCCTTGACAAAGAGATAGACCTCATGAAATCCATTATTGAGGTTAAGAAACAGGAAGGCTAGTCGAGGATCTCGACAGTTCCCTCGTCAGCATTTACCCTGACCCTCATACCGTTTTTTATCACCTTCAACGGGTCCTGATCAAGCTTGTCCACCAGCGGGATATCGCTTATGACGCACCCCGTGGCAAGGATCGCCTCTGTCTCGATGTTGATGATGGCGGCGGGGGCCGTACCCAGTTTTGCCATCCTGTAGATGACGTAGCTGCCCACGGTGCTTCCCTTACCGGTGGGGAACACGAATATCTTGCCAGTGATGTTCTCGCCTTTGCAGCTGTGTCCTGGGTCAACGATGATCCCGGTGACCGGGTCAACGCCGCCGTAGAAGCTCACAGAGTCCATGGATACAAGTGCCTCGCCCTCGGCTATGCCACCCATGACCTTGCGTCCTTTAAGTATCATTTCGCGGCCTCCTTGACCAGGTCGTCAACCGTCTGCAGCTTGGTACCGAAGCCGTGGGCAGTGCTGTAGTGTCCGCCCTTGAAGCTGTTTGTGCCGACTCCTTTCCACCCCATCTCGTGGAGCGGCGCGACCACCATACAGGTATCACGGTAAACCCTTCCACCCGCGTCCTCGATTATCTTGATGAGTCCGCCCTTCTCTGCCTGATCATAGACGCCCCTGCTGGTGAAGACCCAGAGCCTACCCTCAAGGTTCTTTCCCTTGACCAGGTTCGCTGTCTCCTCCATCTCCTTTATGCTGCAATGTGGGCACCCAATACAGTACGTTGGGTTGTCCGGGTCGGAGACTATCTTTGACTTTGCCTCCTTGATGTCCTCGTTTGTGATTGTGATTGTCTCGATGCCTTCCAGGTAACCTGCAGCCCACTCCGCCTCTGGCGTGATGCCCTCGCCGTGCCACAGGGCTATACTCCCGCTAGTGGCGCAGGCGGCCCCCATGGTCTTCATTGACTCCATGTCAAGGTCTCCGAGGCCCCTGAAGTAGGGGACAGCTGACCCTAGCAGCTTTCCCGTAACGTAACCGAGGCCGCTGTAATCCAGCCTTGAATCCAGGTCGGCCTCCACCTGTATGATCTTGGCGGGCTTCCTGTTCTCGCGTAGTCTGTAACCGTACAGCGCCGCGACTCCTGTGACCGCTGACGCAAGGGTCGTGGGTCCTGACTCCCGGTTTGTCCTCGCGGCTAACACGCTGTTTACGAAGCATACCGCGTTTGACTCGGCCCATGCGACCTGCGTTCCCCTCCTGGGGACGTGGCCGATGAGGTACGGTGTGCAGGTGCACGTTGGCTCTACGCCCATTGACTCGAAAGCGTCCAGCACACGCCTCTGACCTATAGCGAACTTCTCTGGGACGCCCATCTCCTCCCATTTGTCCATGTCCATTCCAGCGGGGTTCAAAGTTGCCCTGATCCTGCACTTTGCACCCGAGGCGGCTTGCTCCTCAAGCCACTCTGTGCCCGCATCTCCCAGGTTCTTGTAGCTTACCCCGCTTATGTGAGCCGACTCAACGGGCACCAGCTTCTCCGCGCCGAATACGCTGCCCAGTGCCACCAGTAGCTCCAAGGATTTCCTGACGGCTACCCCTTCCTCGCCGTCCATCATCCGCTGCTGTTTCCGTGTCAGATACATGAAATTCAATTGAAGTGGTAATCTACCGCTATTTAGACCCTTACACATATGTTCTTCAATTATTATCGATGAAAAACGTGAACCACATAGGGGAACCGGGCAGCGTGGTTTACGGCGTCCCCGCAACCCACAGGTTCGGGGTTGAAAAGTACAGGGCCCGCCAGGAGACATGGATGAGTCAGGCCGCGAAGTAGTTCGTGACCTTCCTGATAGCGTCGATGACCCTCTCCGCGTCCACTGAGCTCAATCCGGGGTGGATTGGTATGCTGAACACCCGCTTTGCCAGAGACTCGGCGACGGGGCAGTCAGACGCGTACTTTCTTAGAGCCGGCTGCTGGGTCAACGCGCTCGGGTAATGGACCCCAGTCTCGATGTTCTCTGACCTCAATGCGCTCACCAGCTGGTCTCTGCTGCATTTGAACTCTTCGGGCTCCATCCTCACCGTGTAATAGTTGTAGCAGGAATCGACATCGGGAGTGATTACCTGGTGGGTCAGGCCCCCTATATTCCCCAGCGCGATGTCATAATATATGGCGGTGGCCCTCCTCCTGGCGAGGAACTTTTCAAGCCCCCTCATCTGACTGAGACCAAGCACGCTTCCCACCTCCGTGAACCTGAAGTTGTACCCAATATCGTCGTGGAGATGCTTCTCACTCTCCCCGTGGCTCTTGAGCATCCTGCCCCTCCTCCACAGCTCCTCGCTGTTGGTGGTCACCATGCCTCCCTCCCCCGTGGTGATGATCTTGGTCGGGTAGAAGCTGAAGCAGCACAGGTCATCGAAGGCCCCAACGTCCCAGCCCCTGTATGTGGAGCCGAGGCTCTGGGCGCAGTCATGGATCACGGTCAGGCCATGGTCCTCCGCTGCGTCCGCGAGCATGTCCAGGTCCACCAGGTTCCCGAATAGGTGGACAGGCATCAGGGCGGCTGTATCTTTCCCAATCGCCTCGGTCATCCTGTCGGTGTCCATCAGGAAGGTCTCCGGGTCCACATCAACGAGAACGGGCCTTCGCCCTGAGTGGATCACGGTGCTGGCCGATGCAAAGAAGGTGAATGCCGGTACTATCACCTCTTTGCCAGTTTTAGCGCAGGACATCAGCGCCATGTGCAGGGCCGCCGTCCCGCTTGACACAGCGTAAGCGTGCCCAGCGCCCACCCTCGTAGCGAAACAGTCCTCGAAACGCTTGGTGACAGCTCCCTCCCTCAGCAACCCTGATGACAGGACCTGGCGTAGGTCATCATAGGTTGACTCACTGAACCTTGAACTTGCCATCCTGATGAGCCTGTGTGATACGGGACTCCCGCCGTTCAACGCCAGCTCAGTTGATTGCATGACCTATCCCCCTGTAGACGAAGCCTTCGTCGATGCACTCACCGGGGTTGAATAGGTTTCTGCCATCCACGATCACCCTTGTCCTCATCATGGATGCTATACAAGGCAGCTCAAGCTCCCTGTACGCGCTATGTCTAGTCATAACAACGAGGCAGTCGGAGCCAATTATGGTGTCCAGGAGCGGCATAACCTTCACCTCGGGGTGCTCCGGGATGTAAGGGTCATGCACCGCCACCTCCGATCTCAGCCACCGTAAGAGACTCAGGGTGGGGCTGTTCCTACAATCATCGGTGTCCTCCCTGTACGCCAATCCCAGCACGGCCACCTTGGAGTCCGTCAGGGACCTGTCCGCCTCGTCCATGGCGTCCTCAATCAGCCCCATCATCCGCCCAGGCATCGAGTCGTTGATCTCCCTTGCCGCCCTGAGGAGCCGTGTGTCGGTCCTCGTGGAGCCAAACCTTCCCGCCCCGTACATCAGGAGGTGCGAGTCCTTGGGCAGACAGTGGCCGCCAACCCCTACACCGGGGTCGAGGAGATACCTCACCGGGTTACTCGCCCCCTCAATATTTGGCAGGGCGTTTACCAGCCCCTTGACCGTGTAGTAGTCAACTCCAAGTGAGCCGCATATCTTTGACAGCTCGTTTGCCAGGGCTATGTTCACGTCCCTGTAGCTGTTCTCCACCAGTTTCGTGACCTCGGCTGTGAGGCAGTCAACCCCGGTGACCCCTCCCTTGCTGAAACACGAGTAGAACTCGATTCCCCTCTCCGTGCACCCATCAGTGTACCCGCCGACCACCCTGGGCAGGTTGACGAGGTTGAAAACCAGCCTCCCAGGCGTCACCCTCTCGTAGCTGTGGACCAAGCTGAACGCCCTTCCCGCCTTCAACCCGCTTTCCTCCTCAAGGATGGGCCTAACGAAGTACTCGGTGGTCCCCGGTGGAACCGTTGACTCAAGGCAGACAAGTGAGCCCTCCCTCAGCCTTGCCCCGATCTCGATGCACGCGTCCTCCAGGTGGCTCAGCACAGGTTTCTTCCGCTCATCAATGGGGGTCTGAACTGTAATCGCTACGACATCTGCTTCTCCAACCGCGCTGAAATCGTCAGAGGCGCGTAGGGTCCCATTTCTAACCGCCTCGACAACCATTCTCCCCAACTCGGGCTCGATGCCGTTAACCGGGGCCTCTCCCCTATTTACCGCATCTATCTTCCACCCGCTCCTGGCGGACCTCCTCTGGATGCCCGTGACCTCGAAGCCATCCGTGTTGGCCAGCACTGCCGCCAATGGCAGCCCGACGTACCCAAGTCCAATAACCGCTACGTTTAGCTGGCTCATATGAGATAAAATAAACCCGACATAATTAACTATTACTAATAAATAATAGTAATAATGGTTAACTGTACCGGGAGAGGATTTCCTTGGCCGAGTCGCTGACGGGTATCACCGCCCTCTTGAACCCCATGGGGTCCTTGAACATGGGCTTCGTGGCGTCAACGCCAACCTTGGTCCCCATCTCCTTCTCCTGGTCCCCCGCCGGGTCTAGACTGCTGACCCTGACCCCTGGGATAACCAATAGGTCCTCTGCACCGTTGAAACGGGTGGCTATGGCCCACTCCACCTGCTCCATGTCGTAGGGGTCGATATCAATGTCCACCACAACGGCGTGCTTCAGGCTCGGGTGTGCCGCGAATATTGCCATCAGTACGTTCTTTGGGTCTCCCTCTTTGGATTTATCAAAGCTCACCACGCAGTGAAGCCAGCCCATTCCTCCCGTGGACATGTTGACTCCCCTGACGGTAGGCACTATATTGCTGACGTACTCCCAGATCCTTGGCTCCCTGGGCATCCCCATGAGGAGCCTGTGCTCGCTTCCCGATGGGAGCAGCCCGTGGTACATGTAGTCCTTCCTGTGCATGATGCCAACCAGTTCAAGCGTAGGCTGCTGCCTCTGGACATCAAAGGTGCCCGAGAGATCCACGAACGGGCCTTCCGTTGAGAGCTTATCCAGATGCAGCTTGCATTCCAGGACTATTTCCGCATCAGCGGGTGCCAATGCATCGACGTGCTCGCACTGGGTGAGCTGAAGCGTTCCCCCGAGAAGCCTGTTAGCCACATCAAACTCACTTGTACCGAAGCTGGCTGGTAGAGCTGCCGCCATCAGAGTGGCGGGGTGGTGCCCGATGGTGACGGCTACATCCAATGATGTCTTTCCCATCTCCTCGGCCTGTTTTGTGAGCTTGTACAGGTGCCTGTGCACGATCCTGATGGTCATGTGTTTGTCGTCCAGCACTAGAAGCCTGTGGAAGCTGACGTTCTCGGACTTGCCGTCTGGCCCCTTTGTGTGGATGATGCCGGATGTTATGTACGGGCCAGGGTCACCCTCGAAGTGGGTCAGCACCGGGATCTTGGCCATGTTTCCCTCGATGATCACTTCCTTGACGGGGCCGGTCTCCACAATCTCGCACTTTAGCGGGTTCTTGGTAGCCTCGATCAACATGGGGTACAGCGTCTCCGTCGTGGCCCCTATTGATCTCAGGAGCCTTGGCCTGTTGCCGTTTACCCCTCCGACAACTGTGACGCCGGTCTCCTTCTCCTTGACTATCACTGCCTTGCCGCCGTCGAACTGGCGCAACGCCGCCGCTATCTCATAGTTCCTTGAGAGCGGCTCGTCGATCACTACCGTCTCTGACTCGATCTCCATCAGGAATGTTCGCAGGTTATTCTTTGCCATCGTTTAACAACTCGTTCAGTAGCCCCAGAACTGTTTTCCCATCAAAGCCCCTTGGCAGGTTGGTGGATACAAGCGCCATCTTCTCGTAATCGGACGCGATCCTCTCACCTATCATCCGTGAAAGCATCTCGTCCCTGTCACCCAGCAGCTGGCTGCTTGACTTGTCGGGGAGAGTGACTGATAACCCCCCCAGCTTCGGCTTATCACCCACCCAGAAGAAGGCCAGCACCGCGTTCTCCAGCTCGCTGATGGAGCCGTGGAGTGTCTTTTCCTCGACTGTGGCCGTCTTTTCGGAAAACTTGAGACTCATTTAACAAGATTGAGCCGCTTTACGTTGTTAAGGGTTGTCTAGGAGACATTTGCCAACTTCGTCTCGTGTCTACTAACGACGACCCGCATGAAGCCAGATAGCTCTTCGTCGAGCACGGCGTCCCCGGTATCGACTGATAAATTACCCGTCTGAGCCAGCTTCGTGGCCGTGGAAACAATGATTATATTCTTTTTCCCAACCCGGCGTACCACCTCGGGGCTGATCTGCTGGTTTCCACGCCCCAGGATTGAGCCCATCCCTCCGAGGGGAGATATGATTATGTAGTTCTCCTCGCCCATCTCCGCGAGTATTCCAGCCTCGTCAACATCGACCCCGATCAACTCGCCGTTTCTCACCAGATCGATGCCGAGGATAGTCTTGTCCAGTCCAAGGTGGTCTGTGACCGAAGCAACGGTTGAACCCGGCCCCATGATATATAGCGCATCCTGCTTCATCTCCTCCGAGACCCGCTCCCCGATGGCATCCTTGATGAGGTCCTCGTCCACCGTGTGCACCGCCGATTTCTCGCTTAGTACTAGTGATGCGATGAACGGCGTCCTGGAGTACCCCTTGAGTTCCGCGGACAGGTAACCCTCCCTGTACGCCTCCTCGTCTATGTCCATCACCTCACGCTCAGCCACAGAAGCCTCGCCCGCCATGAACCTCCTGAGAAGCTCCCCCGTGGCCCTCGGCGTCGTGCCGAACACGCCGCTGTACATCTTGACCCCTGACGGGATGCCGAGTATAGGAATCTGGTCACCCACGACGCCCATGACATCGACCGCTGTACCATCCCCACCTGTGAACACGATCAAGTCGGGCTTCAAACCGAGCATAGCTTCCGCTGCCCTCACTGTGTCCTCCTTTCCCGTCTTTTCACCTGACGGTGACCCTAGCACTTGAGGTGATAACCCGAGTCCCCTCAGAACATCCTCACCCATTAGCCCTCCCCAAGTCACCCACTGGACATCAGCGTTTTTCAGTGCCTCCAGCGCCTGACTCGCCCTATCCTGCGCCCTTGGTGCAGCGCCCCTCCTGATGGCCTCCCTGAGCGTGTCCTCGCCGTCAGTCCCCTTGAGCCCCACCCTTCCACCCATCCCCGCTATGGGGTTAATGATCAATCCGATGCGCATCGTAGACAATCCTAGTTATCGCAATTTAAATAAAAGCCTCGCATATCCTACATGAACGGAGTCTAAAGTTTTGGCTGATAACTCACAGGGATTTGATACGGACGCTATACTGAGTAAATTAAGGATCAACCGACTCCAGGCCATAGAGATAGCCGCGGTCGCAATTGTCGCGGTCGTGGCTGTCCTGATCAGGATGCTTCCACTCCAATACGGCGCATACCTCACCGCATTCGACCCCCTGTTCCAGTTCAGGGCGACCGAGTACGTCGTCGAGAACGGCTACGCGGCGTGGTGGACATGGCATGACACATTGAGCTGGTACCCAATGGGCAGGGATATTCCAACAACCGCTTACCCTGGAATCCCGTTCACAGCGGCCTTCCTATATGGAATAGCCAAGATATTCATCTCAAACCTGACGGTCCTTGATGTCGCCTTATATTACCCAATTTTCATGGCGGTCCTGACCATCATCGCGATTTACTTCCTCGGGAAAGAGATCTCGGGCTCACCGGTAGGGATATTCGCAGCCCTGTTCATGGCCATCAGCCCCGCGTACATACGCAGGTCTTCCTTTGGCTTCTTTGATACCGAGAACATCGGCATCTTCGCCATCGTATTGACGAGCCTGTTCTTCCTCCGTGCGAACGACGACAAAAACAATATCGAGAAGAAGATAGTCTACTCGGTTCTTTCAGGCTTATCACTGGGGCTCATATACGCTAGCTGGGGGGCGGCCAAGTACATGTCCGGCCTCCTCCTGCTGTACATGCTCCTGATAGTTGCCACGGAGAAATACAGTACAAAATACCTCATCTCATACAGCTTCACGATAGGACTTGGGTTCCTCGTTGTATCGTTGACGCCGAGGCTGGGACCGAACACTCTCATGGGTATGGACAGCCTCGCATCGTTCGGGCTTGTCGCCCTCCTGCTCGGTTACGAGTTCGTCAAGGACAGGATTGATATAAGCGTCGTAAGTGTCGGAGCCATCGGATTGGTGGTTCTGGCCGTCCTTCTCGTGTACATCCTACCAGCAGTTGGAGTCACACTGCCCATTGGCAACAAGTTCCTACAAGTCCTCAACCCGTTCACATCGGGCAGCAGTTTCCTCTACGACTCGGTCGCCGAGAACCATGTCACAGCCTGGACATCATTGTTCAACGATTACGGATTGGTCCTCGCCCTCGGGGTGTTCGGCTCATACTACGCCGTTAAGGAGCGTGACGAGAAGAACCTGTACGCGCTTGCATTCTTCATGACCGCGCTCTACTTCGCGGGCGTCATGAGCAGGTTAACCCAGATTCTGGCTGCACCCGCATGCCTGATGGGGGCCTACGGGTTAGTGATGGCAGTCCAGCCCTTCCTTAAACCTCAGACACCGGTGTCAAGCAGCCGAAAATCCAGGAGAAAGAGCGAAGTCACAGGTGTCAGCAAGCGCCTGGTGCTGTTCTTCATGGCGTTTATGATTCTGGCGCTGATACCCAACGTGAACAGCGCCATCAAGACCGCTGATTCACCGACTCAGCTGGCGTCATCGTCCATCAGCGTCAAGATTGACGGGGAGTACCCCCAGGACTGGCCCGAGGCACTGGACTGGATGAAGGAGAACGTCGGGGACGACGAGGTGATCTGTAGCTGGTGGGACTATGGTTACTGGATCGAGGCCATGGCTGGCAAGACCACAATGGCTGACGGCGCGACCCAGACCACGAGGCAGATCAGCACCATCGGCAAGATAATGATGAGCGAGCCCGATGAGAGCCTCGCTCTGCTTGAGAGGTACGACGCCGACTATATCTTGGTGTTCTTCACTCACGAGCCAGGTGACGTACAGAGAGCGTGGCCGTTCGGCGATAACGTAAAGTGGGAGTGGATGGTGAGGATCGGTGGGCTTGACCCCAACGATTACGTCAACTACACGGCCGGGCGATACAAAGACGGGTACCTAGACAGTACCCTAGTTCAGCTCATGTACCAGTTCCCAGCAGAGGGATACGAGCAGGTATTTGTTAGCGAGAACGGGTTCGTTCTCATCTACAAGCTTGAATATCCCGAGACTGGTTAGGCGTAGCGGCAGATAATTGCCGCTTCATTTTTCCCTACCACCGTGAAGACCACAATTCCACGCCGTCTTCCTAGCCCTTTTATCTTCTCATGGATTTTCCTCATATCAACGTTCATTCCCCTTGACTTGAAATCCACTCGTCCAATTTCCAGCTCCTCAAGAGCGGCGTTGATCTCGTCTTGCTCCGTTCCTGTCACCCTCAACACCTCGTAGGTCTTCAGTAAAGGTGTTCTCAGCCACTCGTCTCCCGTCAGGTAGGCTATCTTTGGGTGGATCCGGGTCAGCTCATAGTGCTGTGCGAGGGTGTCTATCAGCCTCGCCTTGATATAGGCGGGGTCTGGCTCAAACAGGTATTTCTTCACCTGTGTGACCT
>CAYLJH010000012.1:0-8441 GCA_964383685.1 uncultured Candidatus Bathyarchaeia archaeon
CGGGATGTATTGATGAGCATCTGGGTCTGGCTTGAGGGACTGGCTTACTCATACGGTTATCCCGGTGTTTTCCTCCTTGCATTGATGTGTAACCTCACGTTCTTCTTACCGGCTCCTCTGGTGGTGCCCATCTACGCCATGGGTGTGACCCATAGCCCCCTCCTTCTGGGGTTGAGCAGCGGGGTGGGAAGTGCTATCGGTGAGTTCAGTAGTTATTTCATCGGTAAGAGTGGGAGCGAGATAATTATGGATCGATATGGGAGGCAGGTGGATTTTACTAGGAGGCTTCTTGAGCGCCATGGGGCTTTTCTGGTTTTTCTGTTCGCGTTGACCCCGTTGCCAGATGACCTGCTTCTTGTTACGTATGGGGTCATCAATTATGACCTTCGGAAGGCGTTCTCTGCGATGCTCCTTGGAAAGATTCTCATGAACGCCATCGTGGCGTATGCCGGGAAGTACAGCTTTGAGTTTGTCTGGGGGAGCGTCGTGTCCCTTTCCCTCTTCCAGTTACTGCTACTCGGTATCCCGGTGGTCGTTGTCGCGGCTTATCTGATGAGACAGGACTGGACTGACCTGCTTCTCAGGCTTGAGGATGAAGAGTAATTTTCCCTGATAAGATTGTGGGGTGATGGGTTTACATGCCCATTTTTTTTAGCACCAGGTTGGCGACGCAGCTGTCTTGGATGGCTATTCCCACTGACTTGAACACAGTTATGGTGTCCTCTTCTGTCCTGCCCTCCTTCTGTCCTGTCACCAGCTCCTTGAGCTCTGCGTGGACGTGGTCCCAAGTGATGGCACCCTCCTCGATGGGTATCAGTATGTCTCCTGCCTCCAGTTCGATGCCCTCCATGTCGTCTATGACCAGTTTGGACTCGGCGACTGTCGCGGTGTCCAGCTCCCTCCAGTCGGGGTAGAATGCACCGATGGCGCTGATGTGTACCTTCTCCTTGAGCCACTCCCGCTTCAGTACCGGCCTTGGGCTCGTTGTGGCTGTGAGCACTATGTCCGCATCCTTACATGCCTCCTCTCCTGACTCGGCGGCGATGACCTGTATCCCCAGTTTTTCCGTCATCTCTTCTGCGAATTTTTTTCTGGCCTCGGGGTAGATGTCGTAGACGTACACTCTCTCTATGTCCCTTATCGCGCATGCCGCCATGACCTGTGTCCTCCCCTGTATACCCGCTCCGAAGACGGCGACAACTTTTGCGTCCTCCGGCGCAAGGTATTTCGCGGCTACTCCTGTGATGGCTCCTGTCCTCATTGCAGTCAGGTATGTTGCGTCCATGAACGCCTTCACCATACCCGTTTCGGGGTCGTTGACTATGATCCATGCGACTGTTGTTGGTAGTCCCTTCTCCCTGTTTCCGGGGTAGATGCTGATGATCTTTGTGGCTTGGGCTTCGAGGCCCGTCAGGTAGCTTGGCATGAAGCTGATACTGCCGTTGTGTTTCTCTACCATTATTGTGCTGCGCGGGGGCATCACGACGTTTCCCTTGGCGTACTCTTTGAAGGCCACTTCAACGGTCTCGATGGTCTCCTCCATGGTCAGGTTGTTCTCGATGTCTCTGTCTGATAGGAACAGCATGGTTTTCAACCCTTCATAGCACCTTTTGCTTAAAAAATCCGCTGAAATCTGCCCGTTAATACCGAATAATTAGATAGTATTATAGCCAACGAAAGAAAAATATCTATACGCCTTCCCTGTAATATATCAATGGAAGCCCTGAGGGACACACAATGAGCGGACTGCTAGATAGACTTGTAGGAAAGAATGGGGAAGAGAACGGCGTCGCACGCATCCAGTACATCAAAGCCATACCGCTCAGGGCGTACGAGGACATCGATATCATAAAGGCCGAGGTCCGCGCTGGCAACATAGTGATATGTAACGTGGCCCCCCTGGCCAAGACCAACATCGAGGACGTGAAGAGGGGGATCAACGAGCTCAACGAGTACGTCCGCCTCACCGATGGGGACATCGCCAGGCTCGGCGAGGAAAGGGTCATCATAACCCCGAAAAACGTCCAGATTTATAGAAATAAAGACTAGGCCAGACGTACCGTATCAAGTAGCCTTGGCGAGTAACCTCTAACCCCTCGAAGCTTGCTTATGCTGCGCGCCAAGTTGTCAGTCTTTGACTCCTCGCCGTGTACCACGTACACCCTTCTAGGTGACGGCTTGAGCCTCCTGACATAGTTCATGAGCTGCCTCCTATCGCTGTGGCCGCTGAACCCCTGTACTATGTGTGTGCTCAATGCAATGTTGATGATCTCCATCTTGCCGTCGTTGCTGTACATCTGCGCCGAGCCCATTCCCGATTGGACCCTCCTGCCCATGGTGCCCGCCACCTGGTAGGATACGAACACTATTCCGTTGTTCTCGTCCGGTGCGAGGCGCTTGAAGTACTCCAGTACGGGTCCTCCTTCCATCATTCCGGCGGTTGCCATGACGATGCACGGTCCTCCTTCCACTATCTCGTCCCTCATATCGTGCTGTTTTACGACGGTGAAGTAATCTGACTCGAATGGGTTAGCTCCCTCTTTGAGTATCTGGTCCCTAACCTCGTGGCTCAGGTAGTCGGGGTACGCTGTGTGGATGCCCGTGGCCTCGCTGATCATGCCCTCGATATAAACAGGGACCTTTAGCAGGTTTCCCTCGTTCATGTGTTTGTTGATGACCATGAGTATCTCCTGCGCCCTGCCGACGGCCGGGACGGGTATCAGTACCTTGCCTCCCTTGAGGATGTTGTTGCAGATGCCCACGAACCTTGACTCCGTCTCCTCCCTGCTGGGAGTGAAGTTATCCGGTCCGCCGTAAGTGGACTCCATGATGAGCGTCTCGACCCTTGGGAAGTAGCTACTGGCGGGCTGGAGAAGCGCGGTGGGCCCGTACTTGAAGTCGCCCGTGTAGACGATGTTGTGCAGTCCCTTGCCGATGTGCAGGTGGGATATGGATGACCCCAGGATGTGCCCCGCGTTGTGAAGGGTCAGCCTGATGTCGGGTGAGATGTCGGTGACCTCCCCGTACCCGAGGGGAATTGTGTGAAGAATGGTCTCGGAAATGTCCTCGGCGCTGTACGGCGGTACCTTTCCCTCCTTCCTAGTCACGTCGATATAGTCGCTCTGGAGCAGAGTCATGACGCTTGAGGTGGGCTCGCTGCAGTAGATGGGTCCGTTGTAGCCGTACTTGTACAGGTACGGCAGGAACCCGCAGTGGTCCAGGTGGGCGTGGCTTATGATAACTGCGTCCAGTCTGCTGAGGTCGAACTCCTCGACATCCAGCCGGGGGAACGATCCTATGGCGTTCCTGCTGCCTGGGTTGATGCCGCAGTCCATGAGTATCTCGCTTTCGCGGGTCTTGATCAGTATCGCTGACCTGCCTACCTGTCTTGCGCTTCCAAGGAAAGTGATCCTTACGTCGCTTGATTGCTGGTAGATGGGTCTGAAAATTGATTCCCCTGTCTCCCTGAGCATCTTCTCTCTGTCCTTGCTCTTGCTGTAAAGGAAACCCCTGATCTGCCTGATGGTCATGCTGGGGATTGGCGGGCTGCGTTTAAAGTTCGGGCTCCAGTGGGTCTTTTTTACTATCTCGACGACGTTTGATCCGCCCTTGCCTATGGCGACTCCCGGCTTCTCGACCTCAAGGACTACCTCCCCCAGGGCGGGGTCAAAGTATGCCTGGACGAGTCCAGCTTCGGAGATGATTTCCTTGATGATGTCCTCTGCCTGGATCTCTCCTATCCTTACTGATGGGTCGCTTCGAATTACGATACGTTTCTTGATGATTCCGGCAATCTCGCCGACGATGTGGCTGTTCTCCTGTAATATCTCTGGTTTTTGACAGTAAATGGCGAGCCTCGGACCCTCGAACTCGATCCTAGTGATTCCCACCTGGGCCGGGATCTTGTCCAGTATGGCCTGCCTTATCTCGCTGTATGATAGACCCTGCTTGTTCTGCATTCTACCCAAACTCATCTATTCAAAATAGTTTTTTTCTCTTTCGCTGAGAGTTCCCTGAACCCCTCATCGTTTATGATAGCCACATCAAAGCTGTCGCCGCTGGCGACATCCCTCTTCATGGCAGAGTCCACGGCCCTTACGACGACTGATAACATCTCATCAACAGTGCTATTCTCTTTGAACTGTGCCTCAAGCACGCCATATGCGTAGGGCGACCCCGAACCGGTGGACACCATCACTTCCTCCATGAGGCTGCCGTATGGGTCCAGGTTGTACACGTGTGGCCCTGTCTCATCGTATCCTCCGATGATTGCCTGGAGGGGGAGGGGCGCTCCCGCTGACCTGTTGCTGAACAGGATGCTCTGTACGAGCCGTGCCGCGCTTGACACGGGCATCCTCCTGTTCTTCTCCAAGTCATAGAGGCTGGCGTTGACCTTCAATATCTCGACTATCCTCTGGGCTACAGCAACGCCTCCTGCGATAGTCATGGCGAGGTTGTCGGTTATCTGGTACACCTTCTTGGCGTGTTTGCTGGCAACAAAGTTGCCCATCGTGGCACGTGTGTCCGTGCCTAGTATTACTCCATCTTTGCAGACGACACCGACAGTTGTGGTGCCTTTAAGGATTCCATCTTCCTTTGACATTTAATAATCTCCTAAAACAATTAGAAGGGTATCCTTTACAGGACAACTAGTACCATAAAAAAGTTCACTTTATTAAAAACGTTGCTAAAACGGGAAAACATATTTGTATTTCGTAAAGTGAATACACCGTATCAACAACAGGTATGTCAACGGAATTGCCCGAACCAGATTACAGTCAAGTACACAGGATAACCTTGCCGCGGATAGTCCTCGTGGGGGAGAACCTACTAGGCCAGATCAGGGATATCTGTGTCGAGCAGAACTTTGGAAAGGCGCTCATAGTCACCGGTGAGACTACCATCAAGATAGCGGGTCAGAAGACCATTGATCTTCTCACGGAAGGCGGGATTCAAGCAGAATGTACGTTGGTTGGCGATGCCAAGAGGACAACCGTTGACAAAGTTATTTCCAAGGTCAAGGCGTTCTCATCCGATGTGGTCCTCGGAATCGGTGGCGGTAGGAACATTGACGTGGCAAAGTTAGCTGCCCATGAATCAGGGCGTTTCTTTATCAGCGTACCCACGGTTGCCTCGCACGATGGGATCGCTAGTAACCTAGCTTCCATCAAGGGATCGGATAGACCTTACACTGTCAAGGCGACCTCGCCGCTAGCTGTAGTGATGGATAGCTGCATCATCGCTGAGAGCCCCTACCGCTTCACAGCGTCTGGCTGTGGCGACATGATCTGCAAGGCCGTCGAGGTACGTGATTGGCGGCTCGCCCACAGGGAGAGGAACGATTACTATGGCTGCTACGCCGCGAGCCTGAGCCTCATGAGCAGCCAGCATATCATGGAGCGCGCCAGTCTAATCAAGGCTAAAACCCAGGAGGGGATACGGACCCTGCTTGAGGCGCTCGTTAGCTGCGGTGTGTCAATGAGTATCGCGGGTAGCAGCAAGCCTACCAGCGGATCCAGTCATCTCTTCAGTCATTCACTTGACCTGATAGCCGAGAAGCCAGCCCTCCACGGCGAACAGTGTGGCGTCGGGAGCATCATGATGGCTAAGCTGCACGGGTTGAACTGGGAGGCAATACGTGACAGCCTGAAAACTATCGGCGCTCCCATCACGGCCGAGGAACTGGGGATGGGAAAGGATGTGATCGTGAAGGCCCTCACCCTGGCCCAGTCCCTGCGTCCTAACCGTTACACGATCCTCAACAAGCACAAGCTTGACGAGAAAAAGGCCGCCGAGTTAGCCGAGGTTACAGGCGTAATTTAGGTACAAGAACCAGTGTGTCTCAGGTGTGCACAAATAATCTTTTTATTAGCCTCCGTGTCCATGAAAGTAATATTCATCTAGGTGCCAACATTTTGAGCAGCGTCCAGTTAAAAGTATCAGAAGCGAAACAGCAGCGTGATGTCGGAAGGAGCATAGCCAGAATGGACTCCGAGACCATGAAGACCCTGGGCGTAACCGTCGGGGATGTGGTCCAGATCGAGGGTAAAAAACCCACAGCGGCCAAAGCGTGGCCAGCATACCCCGAGGATCAGGGGCTTGGGCTTATCCGGATCGATGGGTTCATCAGGAAAAACTGCAGTGCCAGCATCAACGAGTACGTCACAGTCACAAAGGCCGAGGCAGAGTACGCCACACAGGTCAAGCTAGCGCCGGTCGATATCAGGATCAGCGTGGACAACGATTTCATCCGGTTCGTGAAGGACCGCCTTGTCGATAGGCCGGCAACGAGAGGCGATACACTTCTTATCATGATGCTTGGGCACAGTGTGCCTTTCATGGTGGTGAACACGAGGCCAGGCGGCATCGTGAAGATCGCGCCAACCACTGAGATCATGATAATGAGCGAGCCCGTCCCCGAGCTAGAGATGCCAAGTAGGACTACCTACGAGGACATCGGAGGCTTAGAGGAGGAGATCAGGCGTATCAGGGAGATGGTTGAGCTGCCGCTCCGCCACCCCGAGATATTCCAGAGGCTCGGAATCGACCCGCCGAAGGGGGTCCTACTACACGGTCCACCGGGCTGCGGCAAGACGCTGCTTGCAAGGGCAGTGGCCAGCGAGTCTGAGGCCAATTTCTATGCCATCAACGGGCCCGAGATTATGAGCAAGTTCTACGGCGAGTCCGAGGCCCGTATGAGGAAAATGTTCGAGGACGCCGAGAAGAACGCGCCCAGCATCCTGTTCATAGACGAGATCGACGCCATCGCGCCCAAGAGGAGCGAGGTTACCGGTGAGGTGGAGCGGAGGGTAGTAGCACAGCTCCTTGCCAGCATGGACGGACTGAAGGGAAGGGGGCACATCATAGTCATTGGAGCCACGAACAGGCCTGACGCGATTGACGAGGCGCTGAGGCGCCCGGGCAGGTTCGACAGGGAGGTTGAGATCGGTATCCCAGGAAGGGAGGGCCGGAGCCAGATCCTACAGATCCACACACGCGGTATGCCCCTCGCGGAGGACTTTGAGCTAGAAAAGATGGCAGCCATCACACACGGCTACACCGGAGCCGACCTTGAGGCGTTGAGCAGGGAGTCCGCCATGAAGGCGCTGAGGCGTTACCTGCCGCGGATCGACCTTGAGGAGAAGAGGATTCCCCACGATGTCCTTGAAACGATGGAGGTCAACCAGCAGGACATGAGGGACGCGTTCAGGGAGATCACACCGACCGCCATGAGGGAGGTCTACGTTGAGTCACCCAACATACACTGGGACGCCGTAGGTGGACTGGAGGACGTAAAGAAGAGCCTTAAGGAGGCCGTGGAGTGGCCGCTCAAGACACCGGAGCGATTCACACGCGTAGGAATAAGCCCTCCAAAGGGGATACTGCTACACGGCCCACCTGGATGCGGCAAGACGCTGCTAGCGAGGGTAGTCGCAACCGAGTCCGAGGCGAACTTTATCAGCGTCAGGGGACCCGAGATATTCAGCAAGTGGGTCGGCGAGTCAGAGAAGGCAATCCGTGAGATATTCAGGAAGGCCAGGATGGCCGCGCCGAGCATCATATTCTTCGACGAGTTCGATGCACTCGTCCCGTCGAGGGGCATGGGCGGGGACAGCAGGGTCACCGAGAGGGTCATCAGCCAGCTTCTCACCGAGATCGACGGGCTTGTGAGCCTGGAGAACGTTGTCGTCATAGCGGCGACAAACAGGCCAGACATCATAGACCCCGCGGTGCTCAGGCCGGGAAGGTTCGATAGGCGCGTGTATGTACCGCCGCCGGACTTTGAGGCGAGGCGTTTGATCCTTGGCCTCAAGACAGAGGAGATGCCATTGGATGATACTGTGGACCTGGACTCAATATCCAGGAGCATGGACGGGTACAGTGGTGCCGATATAGACAGCCTCGTGCGTGAGGCTGGCTTGAACGCGCTGCGCTTGAACTCAGAGGCAAACAGCGTATCATTAAAGGACTTTGAGTCCGCCATGGATGAGATCGCGCCAAGCATCACGCCCGAGATGGTGAACTGGTATGAGAACAGCAAGCAGAGGTTCAGGGAGCAGAGCAAGCCCCCGATTGACATAGCGTAGGTGAAATGAATGGACACAAAACTGATACCGGCGAGCATCGTGGACACCCTGAAGCGTACAGGTCCCCTAAAGTTCGCTGACCTGTTCAAGAGGACAAAGAAACAGCACAGCGGCTTCAGCGAGGAGCACCTGAACACCCTTCTCATGAGGATGGAGATACGGGGTATAGTCAGGGTCTACAGGCTGCCAAAGGGAAAGCGCCGCATCGAGCTGGCCTAGAGGGATCGAGATGGGAGTCAAGCTGGGCGATATCGTTGACGCCCGCAAGATCTCCATCAGCGATCTTGCCGGCGAGATAGTTGCCTTCGACGGCAACAACATCCTATACCAGTTCTTATCAATCATCAGGGGCAG
>CAYLJH010000012.1:8451-9594 GCA_964383685.1 uncultured Candidatus Bathyarchaeia archaeon
GGCAGGGACGGCCAGCCACTGAAGGACCGTCAGGGCCGTATAACGAGCCACCTCAGCGGCCTCATGTACCGAAACAGCAGCCTCATGGAGGCTGGAATAAAGATCGTCTATGTTTTCGATGGCAGGCCCCACAGGTTCAAGTCAACGGTGCTTGCAAGGCGCCGAAAGACCCGCCAGAAGGCCAAGAAGGCGTATGTGAAGGCCATCGAGGAGGGTGACGCACAGCAGGCGAGGCGGTACGGTCAGCAATCCGTGGTCGCGACAACTGATATCATAGGGGAGGCCAAGAACCTGCTCACACTCATGGGCATCCCGTGGGTTCAGGCACCCGGTGAGGGCGAGGCCCAGGCCGCATACATGGCGTTGAAGGGAGAGGTTTACGCGGCGGCTAGCCAGGACTTTGACAGCCTTCTCTATGGCGCCCCCCGACACGTGAGGAACCTATCCATCACAGGCCGCAGGAAACTTCCAAGGAAGAATGTCTACATCAAGGTCGAGCCGGAGATGCTTGAGCTGGAGAAGATCAGGAAAACCCTCGGGTTGACCCAGAGCCAACTCATCGATCTGGGGATACTTGTCGGGACCGATTACAACCCGGATGGGATCAAGGGGATTGGGCCGAAGACGGCGTTAAAGCTCATCAACAAGCATGGAAGTTTGCAGGACGCGCTTCCACACATCAAGAACGTAGAGTTCCCACACCCTGTTGAGGAGATCAAGGACCTCTTCGTCAATCCAAGGACTACTGATGACTATGTGTTGGAGTGGAACAGGCCTGACACGGCTGGACTCATCGGTTTCCTGAGCGGGGAGTACAACTTTAGCCAGCAACGGGTCTTGAGCGCCGTCGAGAAGATGAAGGCTGGAATGGTCCCACGGGCAAAGAAGACCACCCTTGACAGTTTCTTCGGGTAACACCCCACTTTATCAATCTCCATTTACTACACTTTCAGGATATGAAGCTTCTAGCAATTCAGTCGAGTCCAAACGTTGACGGCTTGACGGCGGAAACCGCGAAACAGGTCATGAAGGGGGCCCCTCAGCTTCTTGTCCTTCTCGAAGCCCTGACGGGCCAGGTTGGCCTTGAAGTCGGTGACGCGGCGGCGCATCCGTGAATCCTTCACGCCAAGGATCTGGACGGCC
>CAYLJH010000012.1:9604-19366 GCA_964383685.1 uncultured Candidatus Bathyarchaeia archaeon
GGTCATGACGCCGAGTTAATCCACCTGAACGAGGCGGTAATCAAGAAATGCAAGGCATGCGACGGCGGCTGGGGCCAGTGCCGACGGGAGGGAACGTGCATCCAAAAAGATGACTTCGCGGAGATCATTGACAAGATCAAGGAGGCTGATGCCTTCGTTTTCACGACACCCATTTACTGGCACGACCTCAGCGAGTCGGCCAAGACTTTCCTTGACAGGATGAGGCGCGTCGAGACTCACCACGGCTTCAAGCGTTACACCGACAAGCCCTACATTGGGATAGCCTGCGCGGGTGGCAGCGGTAATGGTGCAGCAAGGGGGCTGTACATGCTGGAGGAGTACCTGAAACGGGTCGGGTTCAAGAACTATGATCTGGTCACCGTGACTCAGGCCAACCGGGGTCACAAGCTGCCCATGCTTGAGGAAGCCGGTAGGCACATCCTTGGGTAGCCACTTTTCTCCCCTTACTATGTTTTAATATCTGGCGCGCCATTCTAACGTATATGCCCATTGAGAACTATCTGCTTGGCGACGAGAAGGTGCTCTTTTGGAGTGATTTCCAGGTAACATACAATGAGGTAAAGTACAAGGTTTACATCACCAACCTGAGGCTGCTCCTTTACAGCGAGAAGGGTCTCGTGTTCAAGAAGGAGGACGTGATAACCGAGCAGTGGCGACAGATCACGAGCCTACAGTTCACTGAACGGGGCACATTAACAAAGCGGGGCATTCTCAAGTTCTCAAGCAATAAGGGTGAGGTCGAGCTTGAGGGACCAGCCAACGGGATGCGCGGGCTATTCAAGGCTGTCCAGAGGCAGACCATTGACCCATATCCCAGGCCGCTGAATGACCCTAATTACGAGTAATATTCTGAGATAGAAAAAAAAGTTGAGATAATTCAGTTATGGGTGTAGATGATGTAGCAGGTGCATCAACAACATCATAAGACGATGGATAAGGTACCAGAGAAACATTTTTTCACCCGAGTTTACTGAGAATGTTTTCCAGTATCTTGATTGTGTCACCTGAACAATGTCGTAATCGTTACGGTGACAAGTCTTTTTTAACAATCATGGGCGTGGCTTACCATGAGTTTTCTCAAATTTTATATCAACTCCTAGCTTTATTCATTTAAGAGGATTAATGGAGGATTTTGGATATTGTCAAAGAAAGTGTTTATCTCCATCGACATGGAGGGCATCAGCAGCATCGTGAGCTGGGCAGAGGTCGATAGGAATAACAGCGAGTACGCGCACGCCAGGAAGATCATGGCAAGTGACCTCAACGCGGCCATCGAGGGCGCCATTGAGGCAGGTGCCAACGAGATTGTGGTATCCGACGCCCACGGGGGCATGAGGAACCTCAGACCAGAGGAGGTACACGAGGCAGCCCACCTCATCAGGGGCTCTCCCAAGCCAAACAGCATGATGGAGGGCATCCAGGAGGGCTTTGACGCCGCCATGTACGTGGGTTATCATAGCATGAAGGGAACCGAGAACGGTATCTGCGCCCACACAATCTCTGGAGGCTCGGTTCAGGCAGTCTATATCAACGGACGTGAGACCGGCGAGTTCGGCTTGAACAGCGCGCTGGCTGGACGATACGGAGTTCCTTCTGTTTTCCTCGCGGGGGACTATGCAGCCACGGTTGAGGCCGACGCGTTTGTACCTGGAATCACGACAGCCGCGGTGAAATGGGCTGTTGGAAGGTACAGCGCCAAGTGCCTGCACCCCAACGAGGCGGCCAAGCTCATTAAAAAGAAGGCAAAGGAGGCCCTATCAAAGGATTATCCCGCCCCTAGGGTGGTTGATTCCCCTGTGGAGGTCAAGGTAAAGTTAGGTACCAGTACCCAGGCGGACGTCTCTAGCCTCATACCAAGCCTTGAGCGCGTGGATGGAACGACTATGAAGGGGGTCTATGACGACTACCAGACCGCAATCAACGCGCTGCGGGCGTGCATCTACATGGCCGGTGCTGCGGAGCGCCGGTAAAACCTTTTTCTTATTACAAGCCGTTCCAAAGCGGTTTCAGTGAATGTTGTGGACAAGCCAAGCAAGCAGGAGCTCAAGAGGAAGCTCAGCAGGATACAGTACCACGTCACCCAGGAGAGGGGCACGGAGCCGGCTTTCGGGAACGAGTACTGGGACAACAAGAAGGAGGGAATATACGTTGACATTGTCAGCGGCAAGCCCCTGTTCAGCTCAACGGATAAGTATGATTCAGGATGTGGATGGCCCAGCTTCACAAAGCCGATAGAGACAAGCGAGGTCAAGGAACTGAGGGACATGAGCCACGGTATGAACCGGGTTGAGGTGAGAAGCGAGGGCGCTGACTCCCATCTGGGGCATGTTTTCAACGATGGCCCGAAGCCATCGGGCATGAGATACTGCATTAACTCTGCCGCGCTTGAGTTCGTCCCGAAGGAGGATATGGCGGGGCGTGGCTACGGCGAGTACCTCCCTTTTTTTGAGTAGTTCAATGCCTGAAACCTTTTTTCATCATGTTTTTTAACAGTGGTTCCGGGATATATCTTAGAATGAGTGAACAGAGAAGCACGTTCATGTACCTCGCTGTTGCCCTTATCGCGATAGTCGGTGGCTACCTTATATGGAGCACTTTTGTCAAGCCCGATGGAACGGGTGAGATCGGTGTCAACCTTGGAGATACACTCCTTGACCAGGATATTTTAGGAATCTACGGTGAGACAATCCAATTCAGTGACTACAGGGGAAGCGTGCTAGTGCTTGATTTCATGGCTCCTTGGTGTCCCCCTTGCAAGGACCAGATACCTATACTGAGGGAGATCGAGGCTCTGTCTGGCGTTGAGGTCATCACGATAAACGTGGATTACACGTACAACATGACGACCCTTGATGAATTCGGGGCGGAGGAGGGAATTACCTGGTTCTTCGGGCATAGCCCCTTCACGGCCTTGGAGTACGAGGTCAGCGCAATACCAACGATAATCGTGGTTGACCAGGACGGCCTCATCGTTCACAGGGGCTTCTTTACGACAATGAACGAATTCGAGAAAGTCATATCACCTCTACTGGGATAACCATGGAGTTTGCTAACCTCGGTCTTGTCTTCAGCGCGGGTCTGTTAGCCGTGCTCTCCCCTTGTTCGCTACCCATGCTCCCCAGCTTTGTGGCTTACTACATGAACGCCGATGGTAGGGAGAGGAATATTTTCTCGGCTGTAGCCTTTGGCCTGACGACCGTTATCGGTTTTCTTTCCATTTTCGTGGTAATCGGTTTCCTTCCCAGCTTCGCGCTCAACACGATTTCCCGCAGAATCGATCTGCTAGCTCCTTTCATCGGCGCCATACTCATCGTGCTGGGCCTTGTCCACATGTTCAGCGATGTCTTCTATAAAATCCCGACCTTGGAACTCTCCGCCCCTAAGGGGACGGGTTTCAAGGCATTCTATCTATACGGGCTTGCTTATGGCGCGGCTTCAATGGCGTGCAGCTTTCCTGTTTTCATACTGCTTGTTTTACAGGCTTCAACCGTGGGTGGATTGACAGGTATAATCGGGATGTTCGTAACATACGGGCTGGGCGCGGCCACCATCTTGGTGCCTCTGAGTGTCGCTCTAACCTTCAGCAGGGAGCTCATCTACCAGAGGCTCATGGCGTTGATGCCATACATGAGAAAGATCAACGCGTTGATCCTGATACTTGCGGGCTCGTACATGATACTGAGCTACATTTTTTAACGTACTGTGGAAGAGTTGGCCCGTGTTTTTCCGCATTTTACGTAGGTTCTCAATTGAGATATTGTATCCGGGTACCCCATCAGATATTCGGGGTTTCTTTTGAATCCTGGTTAGATTAGTTTTTCACCCTATCCACCGCAGCCGTACCATGGCTTTTCATCCTTTTGGGTCTGCTGAGCGATGTTGAACCTGTTCAAGCCCGAGTAGATATCGATAATGGCGTATATCTCGGTGATGGCCTCGTCATCCAAGCCCTCGTTTCTTGCCGTTTCGTTATAGACATCGATGCAGTATCTGCTTCCACTCATTATTGAGACCGTGAGCGCGATGATGTCCTTGGTTTGTTTATCGAGCTTGCCCTCTTTGGTCATGATTGATTGGACTCGGTTCCAGGTTAATTCCAGGTAATCGGGATTCAGTGCCATTGCCTTGTACATGTTTGGTATGAAATCTATCCCTAGGGTTTTCTTTATGTCATCGTAGACTATTTGCACTTTTCCTGATGAACTTGATTCATCTACGACGCTGGTGAAGGTACTTTTTGTCATGTTACCAACTTCTGAAGAGGCGTATTAAAATATATCATATACTGATACATAAAAATGTAAACTGTTTGGGTTGCTGGACCAAGTTTTGTGTTGTCAGGCCTCTATTGCGCGTGCGTATGCCGTCTCATGGAACATTATTTTCTTAACTGGATTAACTAAAGTATGACCCTAGCTACTTTGAGAATACGTCAAATATTTTTTTTCTCTGGAATTAACGTAATATACCCATTCGACTAATCCGTATTCATGGTTAAGATCACTCTCGTGGGCGCTGGGAGCAGCGTCTTCGGGTACAACAGCGTACTCGATGCGGTAAACATCGAGGCCCTCCACGGCTCGGAGCTTGTCCTCCACGATATTGATGAGGATAGGCTTGACGCAATGACTGGACTCGCGTCGAGGATGAATGACGACATCGGCGCCAATTTGGAGATATCAAAGACACTGGTTCAGAGGGATGCCCTGGATGACGCCGATTACGTCCTGATGGCCATCGAGGTGGACAGGATGAACAGGTGGCGACAGGACTGGGAGATTCCCTTCAAGCACGGGATCAAGCAGGTGATAGGTGAGAACGGTGGACCGGGCGGGCTATTCCATACATGGAGAAACATACCACCAGTCCTTGAGATCGCGAGGACAATGGAGGACGTATGCCCGGACGCGTGGCTACTGAGCTACACGAACCCGGTTCCAAGGCTCTGCCTAGCTATCAGCCGGTACACATCCATCAAGACGGTGGGGCTGTGCCACGAGGTTGAGCACCAGTTACAGCGACTTGCGCCGATGATGGGTGTGCCATCTTCCTTGATCAACGTGGTCTCAGCGGGTCTGAACCATTTCAGCTGGTTCAAGGAGATGACCCTGACCGATGGGAGCGATGCCTACCCGCTGCTTGACGAGGCGTTCAAGGGCGACAAGGGCTTCCAGCCCCTGTGCCGAGCAATGTACAACCAGTTCGGGCTTTACCCATCAACGGATGACAACCACATGGGCGAGTACCTTGCCTACGCGTGGGACGTAACCCCTGAGAAGTACAGAGGCTTCAACTGGATCGATAGATGCGACGAGAACGGTCAGAAGACTTGGCTGAAGAGCAAATCTATCATTGAGGGCAAGACCTACCTTGACATCAAGGGAAAGCTGTCCGGGGAGAGGGCGATGCACATCATCGCGGGCATGATGAAGGGCTCAAACCACATGGAGCTACAGGTCAACCTGCCTAACAGCGGCCAGATTCCAAACCTCATCAAGGACGCGGTGGTGGAGACCCCAGCCGTGATTACAAGGGGAGACATCAAGCCCATCGTTGTCGGGGATATGCCAGAGGGACTGGCTGCCCTCCTGAACATCCAGATCCTGGTCCAGAGCCTCGTAGTGGAAGCAAGCGTGACAGGTGATATGGAGAAAGCTAAGCAGGCGTTACTGGTTGACCCTGTAGTCCATGATCATGAGGCCGCCTTGAGTGCGTTCGACGAGTTGATGAAGGTCCACGCAGACCTCCTCCCCCAGTTCGAGGTGAGCTAGTGCATATAGTACTCATGGGCGCACACCCAGACGACGAGACATTTGCAAGCGGGACCATAGCCAAGTACGTTGACAGGGGACACAGAGCGACCATCGTCCACGCCACTAGGGGCGACAAGGGTCACTGGGAGATTCCCGGCGAGGAGCTGAGAAAAATCCGTACAGGGGAGATGACTAAGGCAGCTAAAATCCTCGGGGCCAAAGTGATGTTCCTTGACTTTGAGGACGCGAACGTGCCCCAGGGGGACGTTCTCAGGGAAGCGTTCGTTGATGTCTACAGGAAACTGAAGCCCGATATCGTCCTATCGTTCCACCCGCTGGTGGGTAGGGACGACCACAGGAGGGTAGGTAAGGCGGCCAGCGACGCGAGCCTCAAGGCTAGCCTGCCCCTTCACGTCACTGATTTACCTGCCCACCGACCTGAGCCTAGCATATACTTCTTCGGTAAGCCGATATCAGGCCAGAAGCCGGACACGTACATCGATATTACCGATTACATGGATGCCAAGATCGAGTCCTTCAGGCAGCACGTGAGCCAGTGGCAAGAATGGGGCAAGTCTCACGATGACCAGGGTGATTTCATGGAAAGGCTCATCGAACGATACACCCACAGGTTCAGGGAGCTTGGCAGGAAGGCGGGGGTGGGATACGCAGAGGCGTTCATAGGCAAGTCCGGCAGAAAGTACGCCCACGAACTGCTACCCTGACCTCATCAATCAACCTAACATTTTAAGTAGTCAAACCCCAAGGTGCAGCAGAATGATTCCGGTTAAGGTAGTCGTCGTAACCATGTTCGAGAGGGGTACGCCCGATGACGGCGATGTCGGTGAACTTGAGCTCTGGGTTGAGCGGGAGAAACTTGACAAGGTCATCCCATTTCCCATAGGTCCAGCTGATCTTAGGATGAACGATGACGGCGTGCTAGCCGTTTTGACTGGGATGGGGGCAAGCAACGCCGCTACGATAGTCACCGCACTGGGCTGTGACCCCCGATTCGATCTATCAAAGGCTTACTGGCTCATAGCTGGCATCGCGGGCGTTGACCCCAAGGACGCCTCCATCGGGTCCGCCGCATGGGCCAGTTACGTGATAGACGGCGATATCATGCACGAGGTGGATGCCAGCGAGATACCAGAAGACTGGCCTTACGGGAAGATTTCCTTGTCAAGCTCAAAGCCAAACGACCGGATCCCACATTCAACTGATTCCCATATCGTCCACAAGCTAAACCCATCCCTTGTTGACTGGGCTTACCAGCTTACACGAGACATCCATCTCCCTGATGAACCAGAGCTGGCGGAGTTCCGGGCACAGTACCGGGGATTCCCGGAAGCCGTCAGGCCTCCCTTCGTCCTCAAAGGGGATAGCCTCGGCTCAAGCTCGTACTGGCAGGGCTCGGTGCTGACCGGATGGGCAAATGACTGGGTCAAGATGTACACGGGGGGTGAGGGTACCTTCGTCATGGCTAACATGGAGGACCACGGGACGGTTACGGCGTTACACAGGCTCTCAATCGCCAGACTCGTTGATTACGACCGCGTCCTTGTGCTAAGAACCGCCAGCAACTACAGCTCTCCACCACCGGGCGAGGATGCCCAATGGCATTTTACAGCCCCATTTGTTCTACAGGGGATGCCAGCGTTTGATGCGGCGCATAGAGTGGGCAGCAAAGTGGTTCACGAGATCGTCAAGAACTGGGAAACGTACGAGAATAATGTTCCAAAGCCAGTTTAATCAGGACAGATTAACCACTTTCGTCGCTTATTGGGATAATCTTTAAGCCCCATCAAACTCTTTTTTTACTGATCTATTTGTCATCCGTAGACACATCACTTTTGACGAGGCAGCAGGTCATCAGGGAGACAAACCTCCCAAAGGTGGATTACCACTGCCACATCAGCATAACCGAGTACTCTGATCCCGCAAACCCCACAATAATAGCCGTAACCAAGGAGGAGTTCATCGCTGACCTGCAGGAGGCCGGGATCGATAAGGCCGTGGTCCTCAGCGACGCCCGTACAAGTCCCAAGCAGGTCTCGGAGTTCTGCAGCCAGGATCCATCCAGGTTCATCGGTTTCGGGTACGTCAACGCGGTCCAAAGGGGAATGGGCGAGGAAGTCCTCAGGCAGAGGAGCGAGCTGGGGCTGCACGGACTGAAGCTCTACCCATGCAGCGACGGATACAAGCCCGATGACACCCACGCTTTCAAGGTCTACGAGGCGGCGTCAAGCATAGGAATGCCCATTATGTTCCACCACGCCGGTATGCCAGTGACCTACGACCACCTCTACCACACCGACCCGGCGCAGATCGATGTCATAGCCGAGTGCTTCCCGGAGCTCAAGATAGTGCTGGCCCATATCGGCTACCCGCGGGTTGACGAGACCCTGTACGTCGCTCGGAAGCACAAGAACGTCTACTGTGACATCAGCTGGCCTTACGGGGACGTGAACCACCCCAGCTTCACGTACCTGCTTTGGAAGGACCTGTTGACCGCCCTGAATATGGGCGTGATGCACAAGATGATATTCGGAACCGATTACCCCGGCGTCAGGCAGAGGCCATACGTGGACATGCTGATTAACATCAACATGTACGCGCCCCACAGCGATCTGCATCTGCCGATGGATAAGGTGTCAAACATGCTGGATAAAAACGTCCAGCCGTTACTGCCCTGATCCGTCTCCAGGGTTCGCCCTTTTCCTTAAACTCAAACGATTTGATTATTTATTATAAATATATTAGTAAACCTTTATCTACATTCATCTAAATTGTTAGAATGGTCTAAATGAAAAAATTCTTAGCCATAATTTTGATAGCCTTGACGCTTTCCACGCTCACGATTGCGATTACAAGCGCTGACCCGTTCCTCTGCCCAGTTGTAGGGGATGGGGTCTTGAACGCAGACTCTAAAAACGGTGACCACGGCGTTCGGCGATAACTCCTCCCGCGGGAACATCCCTGCTCCCAGGAAAGAACAAGGCAGGTGACCACGCAAACCACCATGCATACAACGGGCTGGGTGGGCCTGATGCTGGTAACAATCCTGGGCACAATCCAGAGTTTACGCCCATCTGGAACCTATAATCTCTTTTTTTATCAGTAATAAAGGCAAAAAATGTGATGGGGTGTATCTTATTATTCCTAGACCCTGTGACTGAGGCAGTCCTCTACCACGACTGGAATCTCGTCAAGGAGGTCCTCTGGCATGATGTGGTACCCCTTCTTATCTGCGACGCTGTCACCAGCCCTGCCGTTGAGGTACGCTGCTGAGCACGCCGCGTAGAATGGCTTGGCCTTCTGGGCCAGATAACCGCCGACCAGTCCAGTGAGCAGGTCACCGGTGCCTCCCACCGTCATTCCCGGATTTCCAGTCCAGTTGTATCGAGTGTACTCGCCGTCGCTGATGACATCAACCTCGCCCTTGAGGAGGACAATTCCGCCCAGCTTCTTCGCGGCATCTGATACGACTTTGCCTTTCTGGAGGTGATTTCCTTTTGCCGTTTCCCCCGTCAGCAGCTTGAACTCCCTGCCGTGGGGCGTGAAGACAGTTGGCGAGACCAGCTTGACCGGGTTCTTTGTATACGCCTTCAAGCCATCTGCGTCAAGGACGAGGGGAAGTCCTTTCTCCCCGACCATCTCAACGAGCCTGCCCACGGCTTCCACTGTGGCATCTGCCATACCGAGACCTGGGCCAATTGCTACTGCTGATACCTTTTCCAGGAGTTTCTCTATGCTGGGGAGGCTCTCGGTGGTCAATCTCTCTCCTTTGAGTTTACAGATAATCAGGCTCGGGCTGTATGATGCCACTGCCTGAGCGGCTGACTCAGGTACCGCGGTGTAGACGAGGTCTAGGCCCAGCCTGTACGCCGCAAGGGATGCCAGTGCAGGGGCACCCGAGTATGTCTCGCTGCCCCCGACTACGAGAAGGCTCCCGCTCATGCCCTTGTGGCTGTCGGGGCCCCTCTCG